>NZ_JCADBK010000014.1:0-203525 GCF_059358955.1 Nonomuraea sp. CX421
GGATTCCGCCAGAAACTCACGCCGGCCCGGCACCACGTCGTCCCAGCTCACACAGCAAATGGCGGCTGCCGTACTAGTGAGCTGGTCCAGAAATACGTGAGCAGTAGTGGCAGATGCGGTCGATGATCTGATCGGCGGTCTTCTTCCAGACGAACGGCCGGGCGTTGTCATTCCATACGGCGATCCAGTCCTGCAGCGCGGTGGTGAGTTGCTCGACCGAGCAGAACACCCCGCGCTCCAGGCAGCGGCGCTGAAGCTCGGCGAACCACCGCTCGACCTGATTGAGCCAGGCCGAGTAGGTGGGAGTGAAGTGCAGGGTGAAGCGGGGATGGGCGACGATCCACCGCTGCACCGCCGGTGCCTTGCGAGCTGAGAGGTTGTCGCAGATGACGTGGACGTCCAGGCCGGTGGGGACGATGGCGTCGAGGTCGGCCAGGAAGTCCCGGAAGTCGTCGGCGGTGTGCCGGGCGGTGACCTTGCCCACCACTTTGCCGGTGGCGATGTCGAGGGCTGCGAAGAGGTCGACGGTGCCGTGCCGGACGTAGTCGAAGCTGCGCCGCTCGGGCACGCCGGGCATCATCGGCAGCACTGGAGCGCTGCGCTGCAAGGCTTGGATCTGGGGTTTCTCGTCCACGCTGAACACCACCGCGTTGGCCGGCGGAGCCAGGTAGAGGCCGACAACATCGCGGATCTTGTCGATCAGGAGCGGGTCGGGCGAGATCTTGAATGTTTCGGTCTTCCAGGGTTGTAGCCCGAAGGCCTTCCAGATCCTGGCGACACTGTTCGGCGAGATGCCGATCCGTGCGGCCAGTTGCCGCTTGGACCAGTGTGTCTCGCCCTTCGGGGCGTTCTCCAGCGTCATCACTACCACTTGCTCGACCTGGGCGTCGGTGATGGTGCGGGGCACCCCGGGCCGGGGCTCATCGCTCAGTCCGTCCAGGCGCGCGGCCAGGAACCGGGCCCGCCACTTGGTCACCGTGCCACGAGCGATTCCCAGGCGCGCCGCGACGGCGAGGTTGGATCCGCCCCGCGCGCACTCCAGCACGATCCGCGCCCGTAACGCCAGCCCTTGTGCTGTCGACCGTCGTGACGCCCAGCCCTGCAAGGTCGTCTGTTCGTGCGCGGTCAGCTCCAGCGGCGCCAATCTGCTGTCTGCCACTCCTTGAGCACACCTGCAGTCCGGCCCGAAGTCACCACCGAGATACGGAAAGCAACCCAAGTGGTGACCACGAGACTCACCACCAGCTCACTAGCCGAAGGCGGGCTGGCCGGTGGCCGCGTAGTACATGACCGCGCCGAGCGCGAACACATCGGTCGCCGACGTGGTTGGATGCCCGTGTATCTGCTCGGGCGAGGTGTATTGCGGCGAACCCACCCGCATCCCACTGAGCGTGAGATGGGTCGCGTCGGCCGCCCTGGCCACGCCGAAGTCGATGACCCGGGGGCCGTCGGCCGCCAGCACCACGTTGCTCGGCTTGAGGTCGCGGTGGACGATGCCCGCCGCGTGCACGGCCTGCAGGGCCCTGGCGACCGAGGCAGTCAGGCTCATGATCACCGGCACAGGCAGAGCGCCGGCCAGCGTGGAGACTCGATTATGCGGCGATGGTTTCCTGAGACCTCGCCTTGGTCCAGGTGGCGATCTTCAGGCGGCCTTCGGCCTGCGTTGCAAAGCGGTGCCAGTGGACGTATTCGACCTTGAGGGTGGAGTCGAACGATTCAGCTGCTGCCTGTGGTACGGCTCCTTCGGCCGCCATGCCGTGCGCGATCAACCTGTGACCTGCAACTTCTCGCCTGACTGGCGCAACATCCGAGAACTCCTCATGCCCTGCCCCAACGCCAACGCCAACGCCAACGCCAACGCCAAGAAAGGAGACCATGGGCCCGAGGAGCCCGGCGCCCCGCAGCGTCACGTGACGGCCCACCCTGCCCCCACAGGGAACATTACGAGCAAACTACAGAGCCACTCACACGACACAGGCCGCTGACGAATCGAGCCTAAGTCCAGTCGCCCTCGTGCTCGGGACATTGAAAACCGGTTCCACTGCAGTATCCGCACTCACCGAAGATGGCCTTGCCATCACCGTTACACTTTTCGCAGCGTCTTACAGGCGCGCCGCAACGACAACTTGCTGCCATGTTCTCCCCGTTCTAGATCGCTTGTGCATAGTGCATCGCAATCTTGGTAGAGGATAGAAAGCTCGTCAATAGCGAAAGCCGCAATCTCCGCCCGGTCTTCCCGCCTGCCTGGTCCATCCCTCTCTATCAGACTGGTGTGATACAGGGGACACATGAGTGCTTTTGACACAAAGCAGGGCGAGACGGGACGAAATGCGAAGCAGTGAGGCATTCCGCGTAAGCGCCCATGACGGATCGTGATCGTCGGATCGGCGAAGAGGAATGGCCCCACCCTGCAGATTCTGGCCATCTGGCCCGGAACGTAGTGGAGCCCCTGGTGAGAAGTGGTCTTGCGCCGATCAACTTCCGAACCAGAAACCGCGACGACGGCTTCTGGGGCGCTGCCACCCCCGATCTGAGGTCTTCGAGCTGGCCGACCGGATGGCCGACAGGCACTTCAAGGCCCTGGTGCTGCTGGCCACCTTCGCCAGCCTGCGCTGGGGCGAAGCCATCGCGCTCCGCCGTACCCACATCGACCTGGAACGACGGACGGTCCACGTCCGGGAACAGCTCCTCGAACTGGACGACGGTGAGATGCGCCTCAGCCCGCTCAAGTCGCGAGCTGCCCGGCGAACGGTCAGCATCCCCTCGGCCATCGTCCCGGCGCTGGCCGAACACCTCGCCGAGTTCGTCGACGAGGCCGACGACGCCTTCCTCTTCCTGGGTAAGCGCGGCGGCTTCCTGCGGGGTGGCAACTTCCGGCGGGAGGCCCGGTGGACGGAGTCGGTGAACGAGATGGGAGTCCAGGGGCTGCACTTCCACGATCTTCGACACACGGGAAACACGCTGGCGGCACAGTCCGGCGCGAGTGGCCCGTTAATGGCCCGAACGCCCCGCACCGTGATCGGTTGCGGGGCGTTTTTCGAGGTGGAGCCTAGCGGATTCGAACCGCTGACATCCTGCTTGCAAACAGGAGCCGGCCTCCCCGTAGAGAGGCCTTCGTACTGGTCAGGCGGCAGGTACGGGCTGATGGCATGTGATCACGTAAGCCGATGTTGCTGTACCTGCTGCTGTACACAGCTCCCCGGCCGACGGCCTACCTTGGTCGTTCCGAGGAGGCGTGAACTGCTACCGCAGGATTTCGGCGTCTCGCCCACATCTCAGGCAATGGCTGCGATGTCCCCATCGTCGAAGTAGATCGACTGATGGAGCTGACCGCCGAGAGCAGTGGCGTACCGGGCGAGAACGTCCTGTCCGGAGATCTTGCCTTGCTCGATCTGCGAAACGCGGCCCTTGGTGACCCCCATACGCTGTGCGATGTCCTGCTGGGTCATCCCCCGACTACGGCGGATCTCGGCAAGCCGGTGTCCTTGCACCTTGGCGAGGAGTTCCTGCTTGCCCGCCTCCACGGCTTCCTCGCCGCCGGCACGTTCGACGTGCTCAGCACGGATGTCCTTCCAGCGCGCATATTTCGTCACGATCCGCCCTCCTCCGCCTGCCGTTCCTTCATGTAGACCTCGTAGCGGTGCTCGGCGATCGGGATGGCCTGCCTGTACCAAGCGTTCCACCGCCCGGCCTTATCACCCGCAACCAGCAGGATGCTGGATCGCCACGGATCGAAGGCGAACAAGATCCGCACCGTCCCCGGCCGCAGCTCCTTCAAGTTCTGCAGACGTGAAGCGGTGATTGTATCGACCAGCGGCCGACCCAGACCTGGCCCTCCTTCAGCAAGCAGATCGATCGCTTGCACGACACGCTTATGTGCCGCGTCGTCGAGTTGCTCGATCCATTCGCGCACCTCGTCGACGACGTATACGTCCCACTCGTCGGCCACATACCGAAGTATAGCGAATACTATACCCCTCTACCCGGAAAACCAGCGCACCAGGGCTGCCGCCCTGCGCCGCACGACAACTCATCGGCTTCAGCACGTTCCCCGTCAGCGTGCGGGCAAGATTCTTAATAGCCGCGCCTCGATCTGTAGCGAGCAAGATCATTGCACAGATATTGCACGGCGGCGTGTGCTGGAGGACGTCAGAGTGAGCCACAGCGCGGCCCCGTTGCTGTAATTCTCTGCTGTTCAGGCATCTTCGCGTCGGCCCGGAAGCGGTCCCTGTCCGGTTGCTCCCCTTCTGCTTCGGACCTCTCGGCTGACCAGGCGTGCTACGCGGTAGCACGGAATAGCACAACGCTGTAGACTTGGAATGTGAGTACTCCCGAGCCTGATCACTCCCATGAGATCTCTCAGCGTGACCTACGCAATCGGTCAGCGGAGATCATGGACGGCCTAGAACGTGGGGAGCGATACGCCGTTACCCGTAACGGCCATCACATCGGCGATCTGGTCCCTCTCCGCCGCCGGCGACGGGCCGTGTCACGCGCCGAGTTCGCCGCCGTGTCGCGTGGCATGCCCCGGCTGGACGACCGCGAATACCGCGAGCACATGGACCGCCACGTCAACGACGAGCTCTACGACCCATACGATCGCGCATACGGCAGACGCGAATCCGCCGAGGACGAGTGATGACCCACCCCCTAGGGCTACTCGACACCAACATCCTCATCCTGCGCGCCGGCATAGATCCCGATGAACTTCCCGATGAGCTGATGATCAGCGCCATCACCACCGCGGAGCTCTCAGTCGGCGTCCTGGTGGCGACAGGGCCACAGGAGCTCGCCCAGCGCATGAAGATCCTCCAGACCGCCGAAGCCGAATTCGACCCACTCCCCTTCGACGACACCGCAGCTCGCGAGTACGGCCAGTTGTGGACTGCCGTTATCTCCTCAGGCCGCAAACCACGCCCCCGCACGGCGGATCTGATGATCGCCTGTGTGGCGATCGCGAACCGGCTCCCTCTCTACACCTGCAACCCCAAGGACTTCAAAGGCCTTGATCACCTTCTCACCGTAGTCCCGGTGACCCGTCCGCAGTAGGCCCATGCGAGAGGTGGAAAACGCCAAATAGTGGCAACGAACAGCCGTCGCCATTAGGAGACACCGAGCCACATCGCTGACCGTACAGTCCCCATCTGGCCGACCACCGTGTGCCCGGCTGACCGCCGTTCACAACTCGATTCGCGCCCGGACTTCGGCGCGGTTCACGCCAAGGTGATCGAGTAGTTCCGCGACCGGGTCCGGCCTCCGCTGGTCGAGCAGCGCGAGCAGCAGCCGGCTGGGGGCCTGGGTATTGCGGTTCTTGCGAGTCGTTGTCGTGATCGCCAGGTTGATGGCGGCTCTGGCACTGGTGGTGAGTGCGGTGCCCGCGACCTTAGGGTGGCGGCGCGGCCCGGTCAGCGGCGTCTGGCCCACATCAAGCCCGATCGCCCGCAAGGCCGCCGCGTCGAGCGCGGCCAGCGCGTCGAGGGCGGCGGCCAGATCCACGCCCAAGGCGCAGGCGGTCGCGGAACGCGGGTCGCGCAGCAGGCCGAGCAGCAGATGCTCAGTGCCGATACGACGATCGCCACGCTGCCTGGCTTCCTCGGCCGCGGCCTTCACCACCACCGCGAACGGGCTCTTGTTTGATTCGAACATCACGATCCCCTCATTTCCCGTATTTCGCGTGCACCGACTGCCGCGACATGCCGAGCGCGTCGCCGATCTGCTCCCAGGTCCACCCGTTCTCCCTGGCCAGCGCCACCGAGACCGCCTCGACCTGCTCGGCCAGCCGATGCAGCGCACTCACGGCCCGGAGCCCGACGGCGGGGTCGTTCGACCTGATGCGTTCAGACAGTTCTTCCAGTTCCACGTTGTCAGGCTAGATTGACAGTCCTCCTTTTGTCAATCTAGCCTGACAGGCATGGACGACATCGTGATCATTGGAACGGGGCCTGTCGGCCTCATGCTGGCCTGCGAACTGAGCCTCACCGGCACGGTCCTGATCGTGCTCGACAAGCGGACAGAGCCGGGTGACCTGCCCAAGGCCAACAGGCTCGGCGGGCAGATCATCGACCTGCTCGACCACCGCGGCCTGCTGGTGCGCCTAAGCGTCGGCAGTCCCTTCTTCGGCGTTCCGCCCGGGTTCCCTTTCGGACCGATTCCGCTGCGCTTCGCCGGGCTGGACGACATCCCGCTGCGCATGCTGATGATCCAGCAGCCCCGGCTGGAGCGACTGCTGGGCGAACGCGCGGCCGAACTCGGCGTACGGCGTCTCACCCAACAGCGAATGGCCCAACTGGATCGACGTGATAAGCGCCCGCTGCGACGACCCGCCCGCCGACCTCTTGCTGATCCGCCCGGACGGCTACGTGGCCTGGGCGGACACCGACGGGCTCACGGAAGCGATCAAAACCTGGTTCGGGCACCCATCTGCCGCCCACAGATCGTGAGGACAGACTCGTCACAGCCGCGCGAGCCAGGCGGCCGTGGTCCTCCACCTGCTGACGTACGCGACTCCGGCGCGCTCGGCACCGGTCTGGCGATGCTCCCGGCGGCGCTGGGCATCAGAGGCGTGTCATTGTTCGTCTCGGCACGGCTCAACACCCGGTTCGGGGCGCAAGCGGTCCTGCGGGCGGCCTGCTGCTGATCGCGGCGGGCGTCGTTTCTTCCATGCAGGGGCAGCGAGGATCTGGACGGTGCACCGCTGACGCTGAGCCAAGGTGACGAGCTTGATCACGTCGGCGGCAGGGCCTGCGTCGCACGGGACCAGGAGAGACGAACGAGAGGGCTTAGTGGCTCAGTTAGACACTCACGCCCCGTTCTCATGATCGAGAGCGGGGCGTCTTTCGAGGTGGAGCCTAGCGGATTCGAACCGCTGACATCCTGCTTGCAAACCGACCGATCGTGGCGGGAGACGAGCGTCGACCTGGACGTTCGACTCACCGTGCGTACCCGTGAGTGACCGCTGTTGACCCCTCTTAATGGCCCGGCGATCAATCACGTACCTACGGTCCATGAGCGCGCGCACATCGACCGACGAGGCGAACCCGTGCTGCGCCGCCTCCCGAGAGAACCATGGGTGTCCGGGCCGGTAGCAAGGCTGCCGTAGTCCTCCTCGACTTGCACAGCAGGGAACCGTGGACATCGGGCTCCTGGAACTCCGGACCGATGGTGGCTACCAACCTCTTGTCATCCGCGATCGAGTCGTAAACTCGACAGCATGACGGCACCGCAGGAAGAGTACGAAGATCTTCACCGGCTGGTCGACCAGCTTCGGCCGGATCAGGTGCGTGAAGAGCGTGCGCGGCTGCTCCGGCTAGTCCACTCGCGCATCGAAGAACCTGAGCTCAGCCCCGATGGCCTGCCAACTCTCTTCGGCGCCTTCCAAGCAGGTCGTAGCGACGCCTCGGAACGGGTAGAAGAAATCCTCGCGGAGGACTACGGTCACGAAGCGTGATCGTAGTCGACACCGGCCCGATTGTGGCCGCGACCTTTCGGGACGACAAGAACCACGAGCGTTGCGTGCAGGAGTTCACGCGGCTCCACCACGCCGATCAGCCGCTGCTCGTCCCCAGCTTCGTCGCCGGTGAGAGCTGCTACATGATCGGCAAGCTTGGCGGGGCGAAGGCGGAGGCGGCGTTCCTCCGGCTGCTTGAGTCCGGGTGGTTTCGGCTCGTCGATCTCACTGAGGCGGATCTTTCGAGAATCGCGGTCCTCGTTGAGCGGTACCACGACCTTCCCCTGGGCGCCGCCGATGCCTCAGTAGTGGCCGTGGCGGAGCGGATGCGGGTCACCGAAGTGATGACGATCGATGTCCGGGACTTCTCCGTGGTCCGCCCGGTGCACGTTCCCGCGTTCACCCTGCTCCCTCGGTAGGCGAAACCGACCCGCACCACGCTTGCTGGCCACGTAGCAAGACTCAAGACGCCGCCACCGCCGCCTACTGGCGACTATGACCGCCGAAACACGAACACCCCGTCCCTTGAACAGGAACGAGGTGTGTGGCGGTGGAGCCTAGCGGATTCGAACCGCTGACATCCTGCTTGCAAACCGACCGATCATGGCGGGAGACGAGCGTTGACCTGGACGTTCGACTCTCCGTGCGTACCCGCGAGTGACCGCTGTTGCCCCCTCTTAATGGCCCGCTAATGGCCCGGCGATCACGCCTACACCTGTG
This sequence comes from Nonomuraea sp. CX421, assembly GCF_059358955.1. Lineage (NCBI taxonomy): Bacteria > Bacillati > Actinomycetota > Actinomycetes > Streptosporangiales > Streptosporangiaceae > Nonomuraea > Nonomuraea sp. CX421. The sequence goes on from NZ_JCADBK010000014.1 coordinate 8,168, forward strand.
GCGGCATACCACGCAGTCCGTCTCCTACTCCTCCGTCCTCCTCGTAACGGTCGGGCTCCGATAAGATCACGCGGCTATGGTGCAGGGCTGATGCTTCTTACCCTGAGGGGCATGCGGCGATGCCTGAAGATCACATTGACGGCCGTGATCGTGATGGGTGTGGCGGCCTGCACGCCTCCCGTGAAGGGAGCGACCGGATTCAGCGTCGATACAGAAGGCCACCCCATCATCGCCTTGGCATGGTGCGATGGCGCAACGCCGGATGGAGTGATCGTCTACCACGACGAACCGTACTCCAGCGCGCCGACCGCTGGCACCACAGGCCACCGTTCGGCCACTCCAAGCATTGAGCCATCCACTCGCATCGTCGATGACGCGAGGTTCATCGCATCGGATCTGGACGGACAGAGCGCGTCGGTTCGTCTCGACGCCCCAGCCGATGGCTGGACGGCGGATCCAGGACCGGTCGTCTTGAAACCTGGGATCACCTACACCGCGTTCGGTTTCCAAGGAAGGGGAAACAGCCAGGTCAATACCGGCCATGTCAGCTTCCGAGCAGTCGACTTGGCAAAGCTCAAACCGGGCCAGGTTCTCGTTCAGCGAGGAGAGAGCATCCCGTTGAAGACTCCAGATGTCAACGGAGTGGACTCAGAGATCGTCTTGGCGGACAAGGTGATCTCCCGGGAGGAGTTCGACCGCGAGGGCCAGGATCCGACCTATTGCTGATCGGGAACCCATTGTCGACCCTGCCGGACCGTCAGCTTGGGAAGTCTTTCAAGATCATGCCGTCTGAGTCCCCGCGACTCCCCCCAAGTCGCCAACCGAACGGGCACGCAACGGGCACGCAGCTTCCAAGGGCGTCGGATTAGAAGTGGAAGGTCTGTCTTCGAGGTGCTGTGGCGTTGACCTGAGGTTTCCGCCCACCATCTTTCTCATCGACAGGTCGTAATCCGCACATGTTCCGGATCTTGCTTTCGGTCTACTCGCTCAAGAGAGGCCTGTCCGGCAGTCACCTGGGGTTCGCCAGATGCCGATCATGTCAGCTGCGAAGCAGATTGGGGATGTGCTGCCAGGCGACGGCTCCGAGATCGGCGTCGGCGGCAGCGTCACCCCGTAAAGGAATCGCGGCCATGCAATGTCCCATTGTTCATGAGGAAGGCTCATGTTCTAGAGGTTCGCTCGATAGCATGCGGGGCCGAAAGTGAAGTCTTGTTGTTGCGGGAGCGTCCCGGCAGGGTGGAACCGCTTGTCCAGCTGATCTAGAGGAGGACTGAGCGGTGACAGGATCATTTCGGGTAGGCCTGCGCGTTGCCGATGTCAAGGCGGCCGGGGATTTCTACCAGGGACTTGGCTTCGACGAGGTGGGCAGGGTGCCCGACGCGGGCGGACGGCCGGTGTTCATCATCCAGGAGCGCGGTGAGGTGCGACTGCTTGTCGACGCGCTGCAGGGCATGCCGTTTCCCGATACCGAGCGTGAACAGCGGATCCAGCAAGGTCCGCGAGGGTTGGGAGTTGCGCTCGGGCTGCGCGTGGACGATCTCGAGGCCGTCTACGCCTACTGCCTCGGCAACGGCTGCGAGATCACCTGCGAGCCGATGAACGAGTCGTGGGGAGACCGGATCTTCGAATGCGTTGATCCGTTCGGGTACCTGTGGGAGTTCTTCACCCCCAGCCAAGACCTGGAGCCCGCGGCCGGCCTTGCGGCGACCCGGGACGCCTGGTTCGGGGAGCGGTCATGAGCGAGTTGCACGACAGCCCGACCGCATGGGTCGCTCGGCACATCCGGGAGTACGTGGAGTCGGGCGGCGAACGTGGGCATCGCAAGTGGGGCGTGAACACGCTCCTGCTCACCGTACGAGGGCGGGCGAGCGGCAAGCTCCGCCGTACAGCGTTGATCTACGGCACGGACGGACCGAGCAGGTATGTTGTGGTGGGGTCCAACGGCGGACTGGCCACACATCCGGCCTGGTATCTCAACCTGCTCGCCAATCCGCAGGTCGGCGTACAGGTCGGTCCGGAGAGCTTTGCTGCACGGGCGGCGGAGGTCACCGGCGCCGACAGAGAGCGGCTGTGGCGGATGATGACGCAGCTGTGGCCGCAGTACATCTCATATCAGGACAAGGTTGACCGCCGGATTCCGGTGATCGTCCTGGAGAGGACGAGCGCCTAGCTGTCGTCGACTAGCTCATCTCGCGCGGCACATCAATACTCCTACGCCCCCTCCGGGGTGATCAGCCGCGCTCCCCGGTGAGCCAGGGTGAGGAACGAACCCTGGATCGTCGATCGCCCCCAAGCACGTACGGCGACTGGCCATGCCGTGGCGATCGTAGGGCGGTATCTGGGCGGCGGCGCGGCAACCCGGCCAGCGCGTTCGGTTGGTACGGCGAGGGCGGCGTGCGGTGCCCGGCCCGGTGTCCCGCCGCCGTCCGGGACCGGCCCCCAGGCCGCACGCCCGGACGGCGGGCGGGCGGAGGGCCGGAGGTACGGCGGCGCGCCGCGCCGCCGCTTGATCACCTATAAGAACAATTCGGCAGTGACTGGCGCGGTCTGGTGGTAGAACGCTCGGTGTGGTGGAGCGACGGGATCGGCTGAGGGCGCTGGGTGAGCTGCTGCGGCGGCTACGCAAGGACAAAGGGCTGACCGGCAAGGGTCTCGCGCAGGTGGCAGGAGTCGCACAGCCTACGATCTCTCGGATTGAGACAGGGCAACTGCTCCCCACTGCCGATACGGTCGAACGGCTGGTTGCCGCACTCCAGCTCGACCAGGCCAGTCGCGCCGAGTTGGATGCTCTGCTTGCACGACTCCGCGACGAGGTCTCCCGCCTGAAGGCTGGGCTTGCCGGCCGGGAGGCTGCCAACGCTTCCCGGATACGAGCGAGTCGTCAGGTGATCTGCTTCCAGTCCGCGATCATTCCCGCGCTTCTGCAGACGGCGGAGTACGCCCGGTTGGCGGTGGCGGTTGGCCGTGATGTCGACGAGGACGACGCATCCAAGGCCGCGGCCGTGCGTGTGGAGGCGCAAGCCGTGCTCTTCGATCCGGCCCGGGAGTTCTCGTTCCTGCTCACGGAGGGAGCCGTACGGACCTGGCCTGGACCTCCCTTGTTGATGTCGGCCCAGCTTGACCGCTTGGCTCAGGTGGCGACGCTGTCTCACGTGAGTCTGGGCGTCGTCCCGTGGACCGTCCAGGTGCCGGCGTTCCCGCTGCACGGATTCACCGTCTACGACGGTTCCGTGAGCGTGGTCGAGAGCTTGACCGGTGATCTCATGCATTCCGAGGCCGACGAGCTGGCGACGCATGTCGAGACGTTCGAGGCGTTCGCGGCCGTGGCGGTGTACGGCGACAAGCTGCGCGCGTTGCTCGGCAGGATCGCTGACGACTTCCAGCGCTTGCCCGATCACTTCTGAGAAGTGACGCATTTATGCGTCGAATAGCTTGAGCTACTTCTAGCCTGACTCATAGTCTGACGCCATCCGATGTATAGCCCCCTAGACGACGGAGCTTCCCCATGTCGGCCTGGCGCTTCTCTCGCTACTTCCTCGGCTCCGCCCCGTCCATCACGGAAGCGCGACGGTTCGTGACCACGCTCCTGCACGGCTGGCCCGTCATCGACGAAGCCGAACTCATCGTCAGCGAACTGGCCACCAACGCGATACGCCACACCAACAGCGGCCGGTTCGGGGGCCGCTTCCTGGTGAGTGTCCAAGCTCACCCGAACCAGCTATGGCTCGGTGTCCTCGACGAGGGCAGTCCGTCCTCACCCAAGGTGTTTCGGCCCTGTCCCGAGGGCGAAGGCGGACGCGGTCTGCTTCTTGTCACCAGCCTGTCGACCAACTGGGGCGTGTGGGGCGACGACCACGGTCGAACGGTATGGGCCATGCTGAGCACGGCACCTCATACGGCAGCACGTCGATGACCTCCTGCCTGGCACCGCATCTTCCGATGCGGCAGTCATCGTGCGCGTCGCTCGACTGGCACGCGCCTCGCGACGACGGGCGATGTCGAGTGATCGCCTGGACCTGCGACTGCCGGTGCGTCTATTACGAACTATGCGAGTCCGGCGGCTTGGCCTTCATCCGGCGTGTCACCCAGGATCGTCCGCCGACCGTCGCCGAGACTCATCGGGTGCGGGTCATGGAAGCCCGTACTACCTGGCAGGCCTTGCTGACGGGTCTGGCTCGGTGAGTCCGCGGGGTGTCCCCAATCGACGCTCGGCAATCCGTGCGGTCAGCTCAAAAACCGGCGAACCGGTTGAAATCATTCTGTCGAGGGGGATAGACGGCAAAGCGTCTAGGGGCCTAGACTCGCTCGCATTGATCAAAGGGGGACCGATGCCGCCGAGTGACGTTGAGCGTATCGCTGCGATAGAAGACCCGTTCCAACTGTTGCGGGTCGCTACCGAGCGTCTCAGCGCTGCTCAGCAGGAGGTCACCGAGCTTGCCCGGCTGCGCAGACGAGTCATCCAGGACTTGCATGCACAAGGGCTCTCGTACGCGCAGATTGCCAAGGAAGCGGGGCTCACTCGCGGTCGCATTCACCAGATCCGGCACACCGGCCCGGCACCCGAAGGCGCGTTCCTCGGCCGGGGCGCTGTGACGGTGGTGACGCCACTGCGTTTCGACGCCGCAACTTCGCGGTCCGTCGTGGCACTGGACGACATGCGCGCCGGCAAGCGTTTGGAGGACCTGGCCCGCAGCTTCGGGTTGGACGTCGCGACCGACAACGTCAGCGTTGACGGAGAGATCAACCTCAACCGGTCCGGCCTGCTGGTCATCTGCGGCCCGCGAATGTCGGCGGCTATGCGTGATACCTACGATCGCGACCCTGTTATCCGGTGGGACCGGGACGACAAGGGCTGGTTGCTGCGGGACACGCGGACAGGCACGGTGTACCGGTCCGGATCCCAGAGCGACCCACAGCGGCCCACCGACTCCGCCTACCTTGGTCGTCTCGCCCGCCCGGACGGCAACGGCACGATCATCGCGATTGCCGGCATCCACCCCAGCGGCTCACTGGGCGTGATCCAACTTCTCGCCAACGAAACGGCCACCCTGTGGGGCCACGTAGGAGATCACCGATTCTCCGCAGTCGTCGCGGTCGAGTACGACCCCACGACCGGGGAACCCATCCGGGCGGAACTGGCAAGTCCCCTGTATCGGCACGACGAGGACTGATCAGCGTGAGCCTGACCTTCGCCACTGAAGTGGCCGGTCCCGACCGGGAAAACGAAGACTTCGTAGGCGCCACCCCTGACGCGGTGGTCGTCCTTGACGGTGCCGGCCATCCCGCACGCCTGCAGACCGGATGCGTCCACAGCGTGGCCTGGTACACGCGCATGCTCGGCTCGTCCCTCCTCGGCATGCTGGCAGTCAACGACCGCCCACTGGCCGACATGCTGGCCGAGAGCATCAAGACCGTCGCCTCACTGCACTCCTCGTCCTGCGACCTCGCCCATCCTGGATCACCATCGGCGACCGTGCTCCTACTCCGCCGTACACCCGACTCCCTCGACTGGCTGGTCCTGGCCGACTCCGTCCTCGTACTAGACATGCACACCACGGCCGAACCCATGGTGATCAGTGACAATCGGCTGGAGAGTGTCGCGGATGGCCTGCGAACACGCCTCGACTCCCTGCCCACCGGCTCCAGCGACCACGAGCAGGAACGCTACGCCTTCGTAGAAGCCCTGCTCCGCCACCGCAACCGAGACAACGGCTACTGGGTCGCCTCCGCCGACCCCCAGGCGGCCGAACACGCCCTCACCGGCAACGTTCCCACCGACGCGGTACGCGCTGCAGCCCTGCTCAGCGACGGGGCATCACGCCTGGTCGACCTCTTCGGCCTCGCCGACTGGCGACAACTGCTGGCCATCCTGGACAACGACGGCCCCACCGAACTCATCAACCAGATCCGTACGGCCGAACGAACCGACCCGCACGGCGCTCGCTGGCCACGCAGCAAAGCCCACGACGATGCCACCGTCGCATACTGGCGACTCTGACACGCCGATCTGTTTACCCCCCTAGACAGTTGGGGAGACTGCGGTTATCGTCCTCTGCATAGCCCCCTAGACAGTTAACCAAGCGGAACTGCCGCTGGCGTCTAGGGGGATAGACAAGGAGGTGAGGGACGATGGCACTTCAGGGACCGATCCCTGTGACGTTCGCAATGGTCTTCCCGCACGGCTGCTATGTCGTGGGGGAGGTCGAGCCGGTGAAGGACTTCGACGCCTCAACCAACGGACGGTTCGTGCAGGCGCGGGACAAGCAGGCCGGTGAACTGGTCTGGCAGGTCTCGGTCATGGACGCGGACCCCACGCTCAAGGCGGCTCAGAAGACGGTGGCGGTGAAGATCCTCTCCCCGGTACAGCCGGTTCCTCCGGCACCTATGCCGGGGCTACCGTTCACACCGGTCGAGTTCGACCAGATAACCGTCACGCCGTACGTTAACGGCAACGACAGGCTCGCCTACTCCATCCGGGTTCGCGAGATGCGGGCTCCCCGGCCGGTCGGCAAGCCCAGTTCAGCGAAGGACGCGGCGTGACAGCCCGGCGTGGACAGGCTCGGCCGACCGGCGTGATCACTCTCAACACCCGTTCCGGTGCGATCGCCGAGAACTACGCCTACCAGCTCCGCACTCCTGTCCTGGCGCTGATGTTCGGACTGGTTCAGGTGCAGGTCACCACGGCAGCGTCGGACCGGGTGACGGCGGCTGAAGTGGAGTTCGCGCGGCAACTCGCAAAGGAGGCGCAGCACTTCGCGCGGTGCGTGGAGCGGATTCATCGGCGCGGGGTGACGGCGGCGTGACGAATCTCGACCCTTACACCTACGTCACGCTGTCGATGCGGCCGGAGTCGGCTCCATGTCTGGGCGTCTCGTTCCACACCGCCGAGCTCCGGGTTCGCGCCGGGATGCTCGACACTCCGCGGCCGTTCCTGGAGTTCTGCTCCGGTGAGGCCGAGGTGTCCATCTCCACCACCGTCGCCGGGCCGGTCTGTGACTCCGACCTGGCCACCGCCCGAGAGATCTTCAATGCCGCCGCTCGCTACCTGGCCGACTGCGAGCGTCTGCACATCGAACAGTCGGCCAAGGCCACCAGCGACACAGCGGCCTGACACGCAAGGCGGGGCCGCCAGAAGCGCCAACTTCCGGCGGCCCCCGATCTTCTTCTCCCTGATCTCACTCACGAGAGGTTCCAAGCTTATGTTCAAGCGGCTGCCTGGTGACGAGACACGCAACCTTGTCACCACCACGCCCGACACGGCCGTCGTCTTCCGCCCGGCCGTCGTCACCACCCCAGCGATCATCACCATCACCATCGTCGCCTGGCGGCTGCTCGCCGGGCTCGTCCGCACGATCTGGCGGCATCCCATCGCGGTCACCACCGCGAGCACCCCCGCCGTCATCACCCTGGTCTACGGCTGGGGTACCGCGCTGCTCCTCACGACTCCGGTCCCGGTCGGTCTCGTCGCTTGGGCGCTGACCGACCGTTCCAGCTTCGCCCGCTGGGTCGGCTACCGGCTGCTGGCCTGGTGGCGGCTCATCTGGGTCTACCGTCGTCACTGGCAACCCGTCATGGTCGTCTCCGGTCTCGGCAGGCACCTGCGAGGCCGCGACTACCTGCCCCGCCTGGGAAAGATCACGTGCACCTCCTGGGCCGACACCGTCACCGTCCGCATGCTCGACGGCCAAGCCGTCAAGGACTGGACCGACCGCACCGACCACCTCGCGCACGGCTTCGGCGCCACCTCCTGCCGCGTCACCGTCGCCAATGCCGGACGGCTCATTCTCACCTTCCCAAGACGTGATCCCCTGGCCGAGCCGATGCCAGCGCTTCCGATCTCCGATGAACCGAGCGTGGGCCCGGTCGAGGTCGGTAAGCAGGAGGACGGGCGGCCTTGGCTGCTCAAGGTGCACGGCACTCATGTCCTGGTCGCGGGTGCCACCGGAGCGGGCAAGGGCTCGGTCATCTGGTCCACGGTCCGCGGGCTGCTCCCGGCCGTTCGGGCAGGCCTGGTCGAGATCTGGGCACTGGATCCCAAGCTGATGGAGCTGTCGTTCGGCCGCATGCTCTTCGGCTCCCGCTATGCCGCTGATCCCGCTGACTGCGCCGACCTGCTGGACGACGCCGTGAAGGTCATGCAGGCCCGAGCCGCGCGCTTCGCCGGCCACCAGCGGGCACACACGCCCACCATTGACGATCCGCTCGTCCTGGTCCTCGTCGACGAGGTGGCCTTCCTGACCGCCTACCAGTCGGACAAGGACCTGAGACGGCGCATCTCCGCTGCTCTGGCCACGCTCACCACGCAAGGGCGCGCGGTCGGGATCGGCGTCATGGCGGCTCTCCAGGATCCCCGCAAGGAGGTCATGAACATCCGCAACCTGTTTCCCGACAAGATCGCACTCAGGCTCGACGAGTCCGAGCAGGTGGACATGGTCCTCGGTGACGGCGCGCGAAACCGTGGCGCGCTGGCCGACCGAATCTCACCTCGTCCGGAGCTGGGCGCGGGCGTGGCCTACGTCCGGCTGGAGACTTCGCCCGACCCGGTCAGAGTCCGCACGGCCTATGTCGCCGATGACGACATCCGCGACATGGCCGCCGAGTTCGCCAGCGCCTCCGAGGTCGGAAAGGAGGTCCGTTGAACGATCCGAGATACGCGTCGGGAGTCTCGATCTCCCGTCGCTCAACCCCACGAGCGCTGCGGATGGCCCAGCCGCTCGCCCGCGAGGTCGCCGAAGAGGTCGCCAAGCTCAACGGCGTCTGCGTCCGGCCCGTCGCCCTCCGGCGGCTCGACCTGGTCACCGGCAAGGCGGAGATCGTCGATGTCCCGTGTGGGGCGACGATGGAGAGCAAGTGTCCTTCCTGCGCCAAGCGCAACCGGCAGCTCCGGATGGCGCAGTGCCGGGAAGGGTGGCACGTCGCCGAAGAACCCGTTGACAGCCCTGCCCCGGCCACCGAGGAACAGCGCTGGCTGGTGGAGTTCCGCGCGGACATGCAGGCTCGGCGCGATGCGGCGGCCGTTGCCGGTGAGAACACCAGCGACTGGGACGCGGTCCTCGTCGGGCTTGACGAGGAGATCAACGAGGCAGGGATGCGCGGCAACGTCGTCGGCCGGACCAGCCCCAAGCGGGTGCGCTCGACCAGGCGGCGGCAGGATGCTCCCGATCTGCCCAAGCGCAAGATGGTCAACACGACCCTCGGGCGGACCTTCGAGTCCTCCGATGGGAAGGTCTATCGGCCCTCGCTGTTCGTCACGCTCACACTCCCGTCGTACGGCAAGGTGCGTGACGGCGTGCCGGTCGACCCGGAGAGCTACGACTACGCGCGGGCGGCCCGCGACGCGCTGCACTTCTCCAAGCTGGTCGATCGGTTCGTGCAGAACCTTCGCCGCGTGGCCGGCTACGACGTGCAGTACTTCGCCAGCGTCGAGCCACAGAAGCGGCTCGCACCACATCTGCACATGGCGATCCGCGGCACTCTGCCACGCGCGGAGATCAAACAGATCGCGGCGGCGACCTACCACCAGGTGTGGTGGCCGTCCTGCGATCGAGTCCGCTTCGAGGGCGATCACCTGCCCGTCTGGCAGGACGGCGTCGGCTACCTTGACCCCGACTCCGGCGAAGTACTGCCAACCTGGGATCAGGCTCTCGACGAGCTGGACCAGGACGACGCGGCCGAACCCTTGCACGTGCTCCGCTTCGGGACTCAGGTGGACGTCAAGGGCATCCTGTCCGGCACTCCGGACGCCGACCAGTGCATTCGCTACCTGTCCAAGTACCTGACCAAGAGCCTCGGCGACGCCCTCGACGGACCGGCCCAGCGAGAGCACGCGGCCCGCTTCGTCGACGCTCTGCGCTACGAACCCTGCTCTCCGTCCTGCCCGAACTGGCTCCGGTACGGCGTGCAGCCCAAGGGCGCCAAGGCCGGCATGGCTCCCGGCCGGTGCCGTTCCAAGGCCCACAAGCCCGAACACCTCGGCTACGCGGGCCGTCGTGTCCTGGTCTCCCGCAAGTGGTCGAACAAGACCATGGCGGAACACAAGCAGGACCGGCGTACCTGGGTCCTGGAAGCCCTCGGCCAGGCCGACGAGCCGACCGATCCGCACCGCTATGTCTGGCGGCCCGTCAAGCCGAGTGACCCGGACCTTTCGCCCATCGGCATACGGCTGCTGCGGAGCGTCGCCGAACGTCAGCGCTGGCGCGCTCACCTGCGAGACCTGGAAGCCAGAGCCAACGGCCAAGATCCTTCGGCAACCGGAGAGGAGGCGGCGTAGATGGACAAGCTCCTGAACGTGGAGGAGGCGGCGGAACTGCTCAACGCCTCCCCTCGCTTCGTCCGGCGGCTGATCGCCGAACGTCGCATCGAGTTCGTCAAGCTCGGCCGGCCCGTGCGCATCCGCGAGTCGGCGCTGATCGCCTACGTCGTCGCGAGCACGGTCGCGCCCATGCGATCCGCCGACGTGACTCCATCCCCCGGGAGGGCCGCCTGATGGCGAACAAGGACAACCACCGCCGTTTCGGCAACATCCGCAAGCGGGAATCGGGACGGTTCCAGATCCGCTACCCCGGGCCTGACGGCCGGATGCACACCGGCTCAACGACGTATGCCACCAGGACGGACGCCGACCGGGCACTGACGCTCATCGAGGCTCAGATGATCTCGGGGGACTGGACGGACCCAGATCGCGGCAAGGTCGAACTCGGCGCGTACGCCCAGACCTGGATCAAGGAGCGTCCCGGCCTGCGCCCGAAGACGGTCGAGCTGTACACATGGCTGCTTGACCGCCACATCATGCCGACACTCGGCGGGGTGGCGATCGGCAAGCTCACAACTCAGATGATCCGCACCTGGCGCGCGGGTCTTCTCGGCAACGGCGTCTCGGTCTCCACCGCCGCCAAAGCGTACCGCCTGCTGCGGGCCGTCCTGATGACGGCGGCCGAAGAGGACAAGCTGATCGCCCGCAACCCGTGCCGCATCAAGGGCGCCGACAACGAGCAGACACCCGAGCGGCCCGTCCTCACCGTGGCCCAGGTCTTCGAGCTGGCCGACCGGATGGCCGACAGGCGCTTCAAGGCCCTGGTGCTGCTGGCCACCTTCGCGAGCCTGCGCTGGGGCGAAGCCATCGCGCTCCGCCGTACCGGCATCGACCTGGAACGACGGACGGTCCATGTCCGGGAACAGCTCCTCGAACTGGACGACGGTGAGATGCGCCTCAGCCCACTCAAGTCGCGAGCTGCCCGGCGAACGGTCAGCATCCCCTCGGCCATCGTTCCGGCGCTGGCCGAACACCTCGCCGAGTTCGTCGACGAGGCTGACGATGCCTTCCTGTTCCTGGGCAAGCGTGGCGGCTTCCTGCGGGGCGGCAACTTCCGGCGTGAGGCCCGGTGGGCGGACGCGCTGAAAGAGATGGGAGTCCAGGGGCTGCACTTCCACGATCTCCGGCATACGGGAAACACGCTGGCGGCACAGTCCGGCGCGAGCCTGGCCGACCTCAAAGCGCGCATGGGACACGACAGCGACCGAGCGGCCCTGATCTACCAGCACGCGACACGCGACGCGGACCAGAGGATCGCCGATGCTCTCAGCGCACGAGTGGAGGCCGAGCAGAAGGCACGTACGAAGAGAGGTGACGACACCGTCGCCGCTGGTTAATGGCCCGTTAATGGCCCGAACGCCCCGCACCGTGATCGGTTGCGGGGCGTTTTTCGAGGTGGAGCCTAGCGGATTCGAACCGCTGACATCCTGCTTGCAAAGCAGGCGCTCTGCCAGCTGAGCTAAGGCCCCTTCGACGAAGATAGCTTACCGGGCTGGCGCCGGTATGTGGTGCGGGCCCAGGTCGTCGCTGAGGATCAGGCCGGGGAAGTCGGCGATCGAGTCGAGGATGTGGGTGGCGCCGCCCTTCTGGAGGCGTTCGCGGCTGTGAACGCCGGTCATGACGCCGGCCACGACGGAGGCGCCGGCTCGGCGACCGCTGAGCATGTCGCTCTCGGCGTCGCCCACGACGGCCACCTGGCGTACGTCGTCGATGCCGAGCTGGAGGACGGCGTGCAGGATCATGTCGGGCCAGGGCCGGCCGCGACCGCCCGCGTCTTCGGGGGAGATGGCCAGGTCGATCTTGTCGTCCCAGCTGAGGACGCTCAGGACACGGCCCAGGGTGGCGCGGCTGAAGCCGGTGATGACGGCGAGCCTGACGCCGGAGCCGCGGATTTTCTCGAGGACCTCGAGCACGCCGGGCATGGGGACGAGCCCCGCCCGTTCGACGGTGCCCTCGTACGATCGCTCGAACGTGAGGTTGGCCGCCTGCGCCTGGGCCTCGTTGTCGGGGAAGATCCCCCGGAAGACATCGATCTTGGGACAGCCCCGGGACCGGTGCACATGAACCATGGCTCGTGCGTACGCTCCGGTCCCGGGGACTATGCCCTGCGTGGCTATCGCCTCGGCGAAAGCGCGCTCGACCATGGCGATGTCACCGACTGTTGTGCCGGCCAGATCCAGGCACGCCAGCTTGATGGGGACGACGTCACTCATCGCCTCGCCAGGTCGGTTAGTTCTCGCTGCCGGTGGCCTCGGTCCAGAGATCGAGCTCGGCGCGGTCAGCCTGCACTTTGCGCCAGACCAGCAGCCCCCCAAGGGCGATCAGCGCCAGAACAACCAGCTTCTTCACGGTGTGACCCCACTTCTTCGACGGTCTCACCTGCCGGGGTGAGACCCAACGGTTGACAGCAGCCTAGCAAGGGATGGCTGCGGTCCTGTGTCGCGCACGAACCAGATGTATCGGATGTGCGAGGTTGGACCAGGCTGTCCCGGGTGGGACCAGCCCTGACCCGTCCTATCTTGGACAACACTCGGATCATGCCAAACAATCGCGGCTCGGGTCGAACCCTACTCGGGGGATGCGGGCTGTGCGCTGGTGTCGGTACGGGTTCTGGATCGTTCGGCCCATCTGACGGCGGGGGCCATGGCAAGGCCCGCCACCAGGAATCCGGCGCCGATCACGAGCCATCCAGCGGCGCCCCAGCCCATCACGACCGTGGTGAGGACGATCGGGCCGAGCATCCTGGCCAAGGCCACGCTGGTACCGAAGAAGCCCTGGTATTCACCGTGCTTGTCGTCGGGGGCCAGCGCGAAGCTGATCTCCCAGGCGCCGGCGGCCTGCAGCATCTCGCCGAGGACCTGGAGCGCCATCGCGATCAGCAGGACGGCCGCGGCGAGCCAGGCCGAGGAGCCGGTGGCCGACAGGGCGAACACCATGCAGGCCGCGAGCATGACCAGCCCGGCGTGGCGTACGGATCTGGAGGCGTCCGGCAGTCCCCGGACGCGGCGGGCGACGCGGACCTGGAAGAGCAGGACTCCGGCCGTGTTGATCACGAGCAGGACGGAGACCATCCAGGTCGGCGCGGAGGTGCGCTGGGCGATCCACAGCGGGACGACCAGGCTGAGCAGCGGCATGTAGAAGAGCATGACCGTGTTGATCAGCGTGACCAGCGCGTACGGCCGGTCGCGCAGCACGGCCGGCCGTCGGCGGGACGGCACGGCCGGCACGGCGGGCAGCCGGAGCAGCATGAGCGCGGCGGCCAGGAAGCCGGCGGCGTCCAGGAGGAACAGGGTCAGGTACGCCTCGCGCGTGTCGAGGTGGAGGGCGAGGCCGCCCAGGGCTGCGCCGACGGCGAGGCCGCCGTTCAGGGTCGCCTGGAGGACGGCCCGCACCTCGGTCCGTTTGGCGGGTTCGATCAGGCCGGCGAGCAGGGCCTGGCGGACGGCCGACAGCCCGGTCTGAGCGGTGCCGTACAGGCAGGCGACGAGTACGAAGACCGCGAAGGACCGGACGAGGACGAACGACGCGACGGCCGTGGCGGTGGTGACGGCGAGCAGGACGGCGACGCCGCGGGGGCCGTACCGGTCGGCCAGGCGGCCGATCGGGATGCCGGCGAGCGCGCCGACGGCCCAGCCCAGGGTGAGGCCGAAGCCGATCTGGGTGGGGGTCAGGCCGATGATCCTGGCGAAGTACAGCGCCGAGGTGACCAGGTAGGCGCCGTCGCCGATGGAGTTCGCCAGCTGTGCCAGGGCCAGCACTCGCCTGGGCGACATGTCAGACCTTGTGCGAACTGGCGGTGTCATGCGGCGAATCTACGGACGGACTTGTCCCCGATATAAGCTCCAATTTCTGGTCAAGTGATTGGGCCAAACATGGACGTGCACGTGACCCTGTCCGGGCGCGGTGACCTGGCCGCTCAGGTCTACCGGCAACTGCTGGAGGCGATCCTCGACGGGCGGCTCAGGTCGGGCGAGCGGCTGCCGCCGACGCGGGAGCTGGCGCGGCGGCTGGAGATCTCGCGCAACGGTGGCCGTGGCCTACGACCGGCTGGTGGCCGACGGGTTCCTGGCGGGACGGGCGGGCGCGGGGACGTTCGTCTCGGCGGAGCCGGTGCGGGGCCGGGCCGCGCCGAAGGGGGTCGTCCGGCCGCGGGCGGTGTGGGAGACGATCCCGCCGTTCAGCCCGATGGCGCCGGCGACGTACGACTTCCGGGTGGGGGTGCCGGATCCGCGGCTGTTCCCGATCGAGAGCTGGCGCCGGTTGATGGCCCACGAGTCGCGCGCGAGCACCGCCGGATACGGGGATCCGGCGGGGCACGAGGGGCTACGGGAGGCCATCTCCCGGCATATCGGGATCAGCCGATCGGTGCGAGCGGGTGCCGGCGACGTGCTCATCACGAACGGCGCCCAGCAGGCGCTCGACCTCGTCGGGCGGGTTCTCGTCGAGCCGGGCGCCTGCGTGGCCGTGGAGGAGCCCGGCTACCCGCCCGCGCGGCTGCTGTTCCGCTCGCTCGGCGCGCGGGTCGCCGGAGTGCCCGTGGACGGCGAGGGCATCGACGTCTCGGCCATCCCGAGCGCGGCGCGGCTGGTGTACGTGACGCCGTCACACCAGTTCCCGCTCGGTACACCCATGTCACTGGCCCGCCGGGCAGCGCTGCTGGCCTGGGCGAAGCGGCGGCAGGCGGTGGTGATCGAGGATGACTACGACAGTGAGTTCCGCTTCGGCGACCGTCCGCTGGAGCCGCTGCAGAGCCTGGACCGGGCGGGCCGGGTGATCTACGTCGGCTCGTTCTCCAAGACGCTGCTGCCGACGCTCCGTCTGGGCTTCCTGGTCGCGCCCGCCTCACTCGGCCCCGCGCTGCGCGCGGCCCGGCGGCTGACCGACTGGCACGGGACGCTGCCCGTCCAGGCGACACTGGCCAGGTTCATCGATGAGGGGCTGCTGGCCCGGCACATCAGGAAGGCGACCCGTGAATACGCCGCCAGGCACGCGCTGATCGCCGACGCTCTGGACCGGGACGACCGGCTCCGCCGGGTGCCGTCGGTCGCGGGCCTGCATCTCTGCGCCCGCTTCGCCCCGGGCGTGTCGGTACGGCCCGCGCCCGAACTGGCGGTGGAGCAGCTCGACGCCTACCGGGGCGAGACCACGGCGCAGCCCGGTCTGGTGCTGGGCTACGGCGCGATCGGGCAGCAGGCCATCCCGGAGGGGCTGCGGCTGCTCGCCCGGTCGCTGATCCCGGAGGGGTCGCTCGGCCGGTCGCTAGAGATCTCTCCGGCTCCAGAACCTCTTGGCCCGCTCGCCTGACAGCTCAGGCTCGTCGGGCGGCGAGGGCTGCTGCACGATGACCACCGTGGTCCTCGCGTGGCGGGCGCAGTACATGCTGGTCGACGGCAGGAACATCCGGCTGAACAGACCCCGGCGGCTGCGGCCGAGGACCAGGAGGTCGCCCTCACGGGCGAGGTCGACGAGGTGGTAGCCGGGGTCGCCGACCCTGCCGGCCACGACCGTGGTGAGGTCTTCGGGCATCCCACCGGCCACGTCGTCGAACACGCCCGCGACCAGCTCGGCGCACCTGGCCTCCTCGCCGGCCCTGATGGTGTTCTGCACGGGCAGCGCCTCGGGGAACGGATGCACCGGCGCCCGGCTCACGTGCACGGCGACGAGGGCCATCCGGTGCAGCCTGGCCGCGCCGATCGCCCAGGCCAGGGCCCATCGCGAGGCCGGGGTCTCGTCCACCCCGACGATCAGCCTCGCTCCGCCGGGCAGGTCATGATCCACGGCGACTCCTTGGAGAGGTACTCGACCATAGTGCGCCCGGCCGCCGGTTACCTGAAGGTGGCAATTTGCGAACTTTCGGGCCCTTTACAAAAGGGGCATCGCGGTGCGGCGCGCGCCGCGTTACGCCTCGTTTCACGCCAGTGCCAGCAGGCCCTCGAACAGCACCTTGAGCTCCAGATCGTCGAGCACGTGGTACGGCTGCGCGGCCCGGCGGTTGGTGTCGTCCTCTATCTCGTCGCGCAACGGACCCGCGCAGAGGTCGACGATTCCGGCGGCAGTGAGCCCTGCCGCGTGCCAGGCGGCGGCGTGGGCGTCGGCCCGGTGGTAGCGGAGCGCGGCGAGGCGGTTGAACAGCAGCACGCCCGCGGGGGTGCCGTCCGGCTCGTACGGCGGGGTCACGGCCGCGAAGGCGCCGCCCGGGTCGCGTTCGGCCGTGTCGAGGACCCTGCCCGCGAGATCGGCGAGCGTCACCAGGTCGTGGGCCGCCCAGATGCGCCGGGTGGCGGCGGCGTGGGCGGCGTAGATGCCGTCGATCGCGGCGAGCGCGGCGGGCGTGGGGCGCAGGAGTCGCTCGCCGTCCTCGGTCAGGGTGCCCTGCCGCAGGTGGTCGTGGATCTCGGCGTCCAGGTCGTGGGCGCTGCCGTACCGGTAGACGGCGGCGAGCTCGTCGCGGGTCAGGGGGCCGAGTGGGAGGCGGTAGCGCAGGTCCATGAGGAGCCCGCCGGTCCCGGTGCCCGCTGAGGCGTGGACGTTGATGTGCACCGCGTTGATGACCGGGGCGATGGTCGCGGCATACGTCGACAGGTCACGAAATTTCGGCATTGCGCGCCATTATGCCGTGACTTGCGTCACCTGCCCCGGTCGTCCAGGAAAAGGATGGAAGTAGCCGCCGGGCCATGGTCACGCTCGGCCGCGTCACGGCCGAGGGACGGGCCTATCGGGAGTCGATCCGGGCCTGTCCGGGGCGATCTGGGGCCGATCCGGGGGCGAGCATCGTGCGTGTCATGATGGCCGCGAGATGTCCGCCTCGCTGCCCTTCCGCCTCGCGCGCACCTCGGCGTTCGCCGTGGTGTGCCTCGGGCTGGGCGTGGTGGCCCACACCTTCGGCGGGGGCGGCGTCACGCCTCCGGCCGTGGCGGGGGCGCTGGCGCTGGCGTTCGCCGTGGCCTATCCGCTGTCCGCGCGTGAGCGGACGATGCGCTCGATTCTGCCGCTGCTCGGCGCGTTGCAGGCCGTCATGCACGTCGGCTTCTCGCTCACCTTCTCGGTCGGCTCGCCGGTCGTGGCTCACGCCCATGCGGGGCCGCTGCCGGAGGTCGGCATGCTGGTGGAGCACGGGGGGCTGGTGCCGGGGGTCGGCATGCTGGTGGCGCACGGGTGGGCGATCGGGCTGACCGCGCTGTGGCTGGCGCGCGGCGAGGCCCTGTTCTGGGCGGTGCTGCGCCGGCTGGCCGTACGCCTGCTGGCCATGCTTCTGCCGCCCGTCCCGTGGACTCCTTTCCTTTCTCCCCGTACGGCCGAGCCGCTGGTGTTGCGCTCGGCCGTGCTGCGGCATGTGGTGAGCCGGCGAGGTCCGCCGGCGGTCGTCGATTCCCTCTGACATTTCGTCATTTCGACCACCACGCCCGGCGCGGCCTGCCGTACCGGGTGGAGAAAGGCATTTCTCGTGTTCTCTCGTCATGTTCTGGCTTTCGGCTGTCTGCTCGCCCTGACGGCGTGTGGGGCCCAGCCGACTTCCACCTCCGCCGCCGGCGGCGCCCCGGCACAGGCCAGCGCTCCGGCTCAGGCCACTGCTCCGGCGGGCGCTGCGCTGTCCATCACCGATCCCTGGGTGAAGACGACCGAGAAGGGGATGACGGCCGCGTTCGGGGTGCTGGTCAACGACTCCGACGCCGCGGTGACGGTCGTCTCCGCCGCCTCGCCGCTGTCGCCCACGATCGAGCTGCACGAGGTCGTGGAGTCCGGCGGCAAGATGGTCATGCGGGCCAAGGAGGGCGGCTTCGTCGTCCCCGCCCACGGCACCCATCCGCTCGAACCCGGTGGTGACCACATCATGCTGATGGGCGTCACCGAGCAGGTGAAGCCGGGAGCGCGCATTCCGTTCACGATCACGGTCGGGGACGGGCAGCCGCTGGAGTTCACCGCCGTCGGCAAGGACTTCGCCGGGGGCAAGGAGGACTACCAACCGGGCATGGATCACTGATGGCCGCCGGAATCAGCCGGCGCGGGCTGCTGACCGGCGGCGCGGCCGTCGCCGGCGGCGCCGCCATGACCGTTCTGGCCACGGCGGCGGCTCGGGACGCCGGGCCGGCCGGCGGCGTCGCGACCGCCGGGCAGTCCGTCCCGGCCGCCTCGCGCACCTCGGGCGGATCAGGCACGTCTGGTCCGTCGGGCGGCGCGTCCGGCGCGTCGGATGCCAGCGCGTCGGCCGTGGAGCCGTTCCACGGGCCACACCAGGCCGGGGTGGCCACGACGCCGCAGGCGCACGCCGTGTTCGTCGCGTTCGACCTGCGGCCCGGCACCGGCAAGGAGGCGGTCGCCCGCCTGATGCACCTGCTGACCGACGACGCCCGCCGCCTCACCCAGGGGCGGCCGGCGCTCGCCGACACCGAGCCCGAGCTGGCCGTGACGCCCGCCCGGCTGACCGTCACGTTCGGGTTCGGCCCCGGACTGTTCGCCGCCGCGAAGACGAAGTCACCCCTGGCGCCACTGCCGTCGTTCACCACCGACAAGCTGGACAAGCGGTGGAGCGGCGGCGACCTGCTGGTGCAGATCTGCGCCGACGACCCGATCACCGTCGCCCACGCGCTGCGGATGATCGTCAAGGACGCGCGGTCCTTCACCCGGGTCCGCTGGATCCAGCGCGGTTTCCGGCGCAGCGCCCACGCGCAGACGCCGGGCACCACCCAGCGCAACCTGATGGGCCAGCTCGACGGCACGGTCAACCCCACGGACCTGGACCGGGCCGTGTGGATCAACGACGGCCCCGAAGGGCTGCGCGGCGGGACGACTCTGGTGCTGCGCCGCATCCGGATGAACCTGGAGACCTGGGACGCCGCCGACCGGGTGGCCAGGGAGTTCACCATCGGCCGCCGCCTCGACACGGGCGCCCCGCTGACCGGCCGGGCCGAGCACGACGAGCCCGACTTCGCCCGGCTCAACCGGCTCGGCTTCCCGGTCATCTCGGAGTACGCCCACATCCGGCGAGCCCGTACGGAGGATCCCGGACTGCGCATCCTGCGCCGGCCGTACAACTACGACGAGGGGGTGACCGAGGCGGGCACGTCGGACTCCGGGCTGATCTTCGCCTCCTACCAGGCGGACATCGGCCGCCAGTTCGTCCCGGTGCAGCGCCGGCTGGCGGAGGGTGACCTGCTCAACGAGTGGGTCACCACGATCGGCTCGGCGGTGTTCGCCATCCCGCCGGGATGCGCGCCGGACGGGTGGATCGGAGACCGGTTGCTCCAGGCGAGGTCACCCGGGAGTCAGGCCGCGCCGCGATCGGGCGCGCTCATGTCCCCCGTCCCGGGCGTGCCGTCGGCGAGCCCGTAACGCAGGTAGACGGTGCCCTTCGGGCCGGCGACCGGCGGTTCGAGGAGGGTGACGTTCGTGGGCACGGCGCCACCGTCGAACACCTTCTTCCCGACGCCGAGCACGATCGGGTGCACCCAGAGGTCGAGACGGTCGAAGAGCTTCTCGCGCAGGAGGGTCTGCACCAGGTTCAGGCTGCCGACGACCTTCACGTGCTCGTGCCGGTCACGGATCTCGCGCACCGCGCCGGCCAGATCGGGGCCGAGTCTCGTGGACCCGGCCCACGACAGGTCGGGCCTGCCCCGGGAGGCCACGTACTTCGGGACGCTGTTGAAGAGCGTGGCGATCTGGTTGTCCTCGCCGCCCTCCTGGTGCGGCCAGTAGGCGGCGAAGATGTCGTACGTCCGCCGGCCGAGCAGGAGGGCGTCCGTGCCCTCGTACGCGGCACTGACCTGCGCCCCGGCGACCTCGTCCAGCAGGGGCGCCTGCCAGCCGCCGAACGGGAACCCCACCGGGTCCTCGTCGGGGCCGCCGGGCGCCTGCCCGACGAGGTCGAGGGTTGCGAACAGCTCGATGTGGATGAGACCCATGCCGTGCTCCTGATGAGTTGGTCGTCTCCGTCGGGAGGTAGACCTGTGGGCGCCGTCGGACTCATCTGTGGCGCTAGGCGAAGCCGCCGGGGAGGTAGGCCGGCGGGCGGTCGGAGGAGGGCCAGACGTAGTCGAGGTCGTCCGGCTCGGGGCCGAAGATCGGCCCGTAGAAGTCGGGGGCCTTGCGCAGCAGCGCGGAGCGGTGGCTGCGGTGCAGGCCGTCGTCACCGAGCCAGGGCGGCAGCTCGCCGGCCGCTTCGAGCTGCGCCTGGGTGCGGACGCCCGTCCTGCCGCAGTGGTGGGCCAGTTCGCGCGCCAGCGTGTCGGCGCAGGTGTCGCTGCGGCCGGTGGAGCACCAGTGGTGGCACACCTCCAGGCCGTAACGCACCAGGCCCTCCTCGTAACCCGCCCACATGCGCACCGCCGGGTGGTTTCGCCAGCCGTAGCCGGGGACGGTGAGCGCCCGCAGGATCTGCAGCGCCTCCACGCGCTGCTTGCCGAGCCGCAGCGGGTCGAGCACCTGAGCGGTCAGCGCGAAGTCCGGATAGGGCAGAAAGGTTTGCATGAACCCCCTCGCTCGCGATCACGCTTCCTACCGCTCCTTCCGCAGGTCAGGGCGGTCGAAACGTGCCTATGAGGCCCGGTAGAGCAGCAGCGCCGTGAGGCAGCCGCCGACGAGGACCGCCGCGGCCCCGGCCAGTTGGCCGGCCTGGATACCGCTCGCCAGCGCGTCCACGACGGCGGCCCGTTCGGCGTCCGTACCGGCCAGGTCCAGGGCGGCCGGGAACGAGCCCGCGCCGGCGGCGACCGCCGGGAGCAGGGTGAGGAACCGCGCGTTCATGACGGCGCCCAGCACGGCGACGCCGAGGCTGGTGCCGACCTCGGTCATGGTGCCGTCCACGCCGGCTCCGGCCCCGGCCTTGTCCAGCGGGATGGCGCTCATGACCGCCTCGACGATGGCCGGGTTGGCCAGCGCGCAGCCGGCTCCCATGAGCGCCAGGCCGAGCAGCAGCACGCCGTACCCGCCGGTGGTGAAGGTGGCGACGACCACACCACCCCGGCGATCGCGGCCACGAAGCGCCGGTCGCGGAAGAAGTGCATGTCCAGCATGGGATGCGGGGTGCGGTGCTCCCACAGCGCGAAGGCGGCCAGCAGGAGCGCGCCCGCGACGGCCGGGAGCAGCACCCGGGCCGAGCCCCAGCCGTGCTCGGGCCCCGAGATGATCGCGTAGACGGCTCCGGTCATCCCGGCGGTGCCCAGCAGCGCGCCCAGCAGGTCGGGCGGGCCCGAGCCGGGGTTCTTCGACTCGGGCACCAGGATCCGGACCGCGACCAGGCCGATCAGCACGATCGGCAGGTTGATCAGGAAGATCGCGCCCCACCAGAAGTGCGCCAGGATCAGCCCGCCGATCGGCGGCCCCGCCGCGAAGCCCAGAGCGTTGACCGCGCTCCAGACGCCGATCGCCTTCGGGCGCTCCTCGGCGTCGAAGATCTGCATGACGACGGCGAGGGTGGTGGTCAGCAGCAGCGCCCCGCCGACGCCCATGCCCGCGCGGGCGGCGATGAGCTGGCCGGTCGATCCGGCGAACGCGGCAGCCAACGACCCGGCGCCGAACAGCGCGAGCCCGGCCAGCAGCAGCCGTTTGCGCCCGTAGCGGTCGGCCGCGCTGCCCGAGGCGAGCAGCAGGCCCGACTGTACGAGCGAGTAGGCGTTGATCACCCACTGGACGTCGGCGGTGGTCGCGTCCAGCTCCCTGCCGAGGGTGGGGATCGCCACGTTGAGGACGGTGTTGTCGAGCAGCACGACGAGCTGGGCGAGGCAGATCACCATGAGGATCGGCCACCGCGTGGGGAGCCGGGCCCCGGCTCCCCTCTCCGTGTCCGCGATCACCGTTCGGCGGCGAATCGGGCGATCGGGTTCGCCAGGTCTCCGACCAGTTGGAGCGCCGCCGACGGGTCGGCCAGATCGACCATCTGCTGGTTGTCCCGCAGTTGCAGCCGGTTGAGGCAAGACAGCGCGAACGTCTCGGCGAACAGGTCGTAGCGCTCGAACCTCCCGGCCAGGTGCGGGACCGACGCCTGGTAGCCGGCGGCGCACTCGGCCACGGTCCGCCAGAAGGTCTCCTCGTCGAGCACGCCGTCGGCGGCCAGGGCGTCGCTCAGGAAGCGGAAGAAGCAGTCGAAGACGTCGGTGAAGATCGAGAGCAGCTTCATGTGCTCCGGGACCTCCGCGCGGACGCGGTCCACGCCCGGCGGCAGCGGCGCGTCCGGGTCCATCACCACGATCTCCTCGGCGATGTCCTTGAAGATCACCCGTTCCACCGTGCCGCCGTCGAGGACCAGGATGACGTTCTCGCCGTGCGGCATGAACGCCAGGTCGTAGGCGTAGAAGCTGTGCAGCAGCGGGGTGAGGTAGGCGTCGAGGTAGCGGCGCAGCCACACCTCGGGGGCCAGGCCCGACCGCTCGACCAGCGCGCCCGCGAAGGACCGGCCCTCGTGGTCGACGTGCAGGAGGGAGGCCATGGTGGCCAGTCGCCGCCCCGGCTCCAGGCCCGGCACCGGGCTCTCCCGCCACAGCGCCGCGAGCATCTTGCGGTACGGCGAGTATCTGTCGGTGGCGGCCTCGTACTGCCGGTGACGGTAGCCGACGGCGGCCCGCTCGCGCAGGATCGTCAGCCGGGTCGCCCGCAGGATCTCGTCGCCGGCGACGAGATCGGCCAGCCAGTCGTTGATCGCCGGCGTGGCCTCCATGTACGCGGCCGACAAGCCCCGCATGAAGCCCATGTTCAGCACCGACAGCGCGGTCTTCACGTAGTGCCTGGACGGGACGGTGGTGTTGAAGAAGGTGCGGATCGACTGCTGGGCGAGGTACTCGTCGTCGCCGGAGCCGAGGCAGACCAGCCGCCGCTCGGCGACCTCGGCGGCGAAGGTCACCGACAGCTTGTTCCACCACTGCCAGGGGTGGACCGGGATGAGCAGGTGGTCGGCCAGGTCGAGCCCCAGCTCGGCCAGGGTGGCGGCGAAGCGGGCGAGCACCTCCTCACCCAGTTCGTCGCGCATGAGGCGGTCGTGGTCGATGTCGGCCGAGCAGGTGAAGGTGGCGTGGTCGCGGTGCGCGGCCAGCCAGATGAGCCGCACCGGGCGCGCGGCCTCGGGCGCGTACGCGTGATACTCGTGCACGCCGTAGCCGAGCCGGCCGTTGTTGGCCACGAAGCACGGGTGGCCCTCGGTCATGCCGGTCTCGATCTCCTGGAACGAGGCCTTGGCCAGCTCGGCGGCGCCGACCTGCGGCTTGGTGAGCTTGTAGGCGGCACTGGACAGGGTGGAGCCGATCTCCTCCAGGTAGATCGGGAGGATCCGGTCGCTCAGGCCGAGGGTGCCGCGCAGCTCGACACAGAACGCGATCGCGTCCAGCGGGAGCTCGGCCCCTGCCCCTGCCCCTGCCCCGGTCTCGGTCCCGGTCTCGGTCCCGGGCTCTCCGGAGGCGGGGACGCGGTGCCGGGTGATGCTGCCGGCGTCGATCCGCCAGTGGTCGAGCGGCAGCAGCGTGGCGGCGAAGCGGTACTCGACCGTGCCGTCGTCGCTGCGGACGGCATACCGGCCGCCGGGGATCGGCTCCGGGGTGAGCAGCCGCTCGTGGGCGAACTCGGACAGCGCCTTGCGGACCAGATGGCGGTTGGCGCGGGCCCAGGTGCCGGGCGTCAGGTGGGCGACGGCCTCACGGGGGTTCACGCGGTCACTCCTCGGTGATCTCGGCGGGCGGTGGAACGGAAGCGGTCCCGGGTGCAGACGCTGAGCAGCGCCTCCTTCTCCGGTTTGGTGACGGGGCCGATGACCTCGAACCCGACGGCCGCGTTGAGCGCGTGCACCGCCGTGTTGCGGACGTCGGGCTCGACCACGACGCGGCGGCAGGCCGGGTCGCTGAAGAGCAGCTCCATGACGGTGGTGATCACGGCCAGGGTGAAGCCGTGGACCGGGGTGTCCGTCGGCGCGCACAGGAAGTGCATGCCGACGTCGCCCTCCTCGGCGTCGTACAGGCCGGCGAGCTCGACGTGCGCCGGGTCGTACCGTTCGACCAGGAAGGCGGGCCGGCCGTCGACCAGCCCGAGGAACGCGTCGTGGTGCGGATGCGCCTCGATCCGGCGGTACTCGGCGACGACCCCCGCCAGGTCGGCGTCCCGCATCATCCAGAACGCCGCCTTGGGATGCGTGACCCAGCCGTGCAGCTGCTCGGCGTCGGTGTCGAGGTCGAGCGGGCGCACCGCCAGCTCCCCGATCCGCTCGTCCGTGCGGGTGAAGAGGATCTCGCTCATGCGATGACGCCCTCCGGCGCGCCGAACTCCTGGAAGGCGATGGCCTTCTCGATCGGGTAGAACTCGCGGCCGAGCAGCTCGCGGACGATCCAGGAGTTGCGGTACGGGCCCATGCCGAGATCGGGCGAGGTGATGCTGTGCGCGTGGGTGGCGCCGTTCTGCAGGAAGATGCCGCGGCCGGTGGTGTCGATGCTGTAGTTCCTGGCCACGTCGAAGCGGCCGTGGGCGTCCCAGCGGATGCGGTCGCGTACGGGCTCCAGGAAGGCGGGCACCTGGTACTTGTAGCCGGTGGCCAGGATCAGCCCGTGGGTGCGCAGCGAGAAGTCGCGCTCCTGCTCGACGTGCCGCAGCCCGAGGGTGTATTCACCCCGGCCGTCGTCGTAGGAGGCGCTGGTCAGCGCGGTGTTGGTGAACAGCCGGGTGGGGATCGGGCCGCCGACGGTCTTCTGGTAGAGCAGGTTGAAGATGTCGTTGATCAGGTCGGCGTTGATGCCCTTGAACAGCCCTTTCTGCTCCTCCTCCAGCCGGTAGCGGGTGTCCTCGGGCAGCGCGTGGAAGTAGTCCACGTACTCCGGCGACGTCATCTCCAGCGTCAGCTTGGTGTACTCCAGCGGGAAGAACCTCGGCGACCTGGTCACCCAGTTGAGCCGGTAGCCGCGGGCGTCGATGTCGCCCAGCAGGTCGTAGTAGATCTCGGCCGCGCTCTGGCCGCTGCCGACGACGGTGATGCTCTCCTTGTCGCGCAGCGCGGCCCTGGCACCGAGAAAGCCCGCGTTGTGGATAAGGTCGCCGCCGAGGCCCTGGCAGGCGTCCGGGAGGTACGGCGGGGTGCCGGTGCCGAGGACGAGGTGCCGGGCGCGGTGCTCGGTCGTCTCCCCGGTGCCCGACCTGACCGCGCGGACCGTGTAGAGCCCGTCGGCCTCGTCGTACTCGACGGAGGTCACCTCGTGGCCGAAGCGGATGCCGCGCAGCCGGGCGGCGGCCCAGCGGCAGTACGCGTTGTACTCGCTGCGCATCTGGTAGAAGATCTCGCGGATGTAGAACGGGTAGAGCCGCCCCGACTCCTTCAGATAGTTGAGGAAGGAGTAGCGCGAGGTGGGGTCGGCCAGGGTGACGAGGTCGGCGATGAACGGCGTCTGCAGGGTGGCTGAGTCGAGCAGCATCCCCGGATGCCAGTCGAAGTCCGGCTTGCTCTCCAGGAACAGGCCGTCGAGCTCCTCGATCGGCTCGGTCAGGCAGGCGAGACCCAGGTTGTACGGGCCGAGCCCAATCGCGATGAAATCGTGCGTGGACATACGGTTCCTCCCATGGTGGGTCAGCCGGCCTGGCCGCAGGTTTCGAGGGGGGCGCGGTCGTTCACGTACCGTCCCGCGTGCTCGGCGATGAGCTCGACGACGTGCGCGATGTCGTCCAGCGTCGTCTCCGGGTTGAGCAGGGTGAACTTCAGGTAGTGCCGGCCGTCGACCTTGGTGCCGGCGACGACGGCCGCGCCCGAGGCGGCCAGCGCCTCGCGCGCGTACAGGTTGGCGTCGTCGGCCAGCTTGCGGCCGGGTCCCTCCGGCGGCAGGTAGCGGAAGACGAGGGTGCTGAGCTGCGACTTGGTGACGATCTCGAAGCGCGCGTCGGCGGCCAGCAGGTCCCAGGCCGCGGCCGTACGGTCCACCACCTCGTCGAACAGCTCGCCGATCCCGTCGGGGCCCATGATGCGCAGCGTCATCCACAGCTTGAGGGCGTCGAAGCGGCGGGTGGTCTGGAGGCTCTTGTCGACCTGGTTGGGGATGCGCTGCTCGGCCATGCGGGCGGGGTTGAGGTAGTCGGCGTGGTAGGTCGCGTGCCGCAGCACGGCGCCGTCGCGTACCAGCAGGGCGCTCGAACTGACCGGCTGGAAGAAGGACTTGTGGAAGTCCACGGTGACCGAGTCGGCGCGCTCGATGCCGTCGAGCAGGTGTCGCCGGGTGCGCGACACGAGCAGGCCGCAGCCGTAGGCGGCGTCGACGTGCAGCCAGGTCCCGGCCCGCGCGCACAGGTCGGCGATCTCGGGCAGCGGGTCGATGGTGCCGAAGTCGGTGGTGCCGGCCGTGGCGACGACGGCCATCACCAGAAGGTTCTCGCGGCGGCAGCGTTCCAGCTCGCGGGCCAGGGCGGCCGGTCGCATGCGGCGGTCCGGGCCGGTCTCCACCGTGATGACGGCGTCGGGGCCGAGACCGAGGAGTTTGGCCGACTTCTGCACGCTGAAGTGGCCCGCCTCGGAGGCGATGACGCGCAGCGGAGGTAGCGGCTCGTGTCCGGCCGCCGCCGAGCCGGCCGTGGCGAACGCGCGCGCCTCCTCGCGGGCCAGCAGCAGGGCCTGGAGGTTGGACTGGGTGCCACCGCTGGTGAAGACGCCGTCCGCCTGGTGGCCGAACCCCACGCGCCCGGCCGTCCAGTCGATCAGGCGGCGCTCGATCAGCGTGCCGCCCGCGCTCTGGTCCCAGGTGTCGAGCGAGGAGTTGACGGCCGTGAGGACGGCCTCGCCGAGCAGGGCGGGGATGACGACGGGACAGTTGAGGTGGGCCAGGTAGCGGGGGTGGTGGAAGTAGACCGCGTCGCGCAGGTAGACGTCCTCCAGCTCGTCGAGGGCGGCGGCGGGGTCGCGCAGGGGGTGTTCTAGATCGATGGCGGAGATCTCCGGGGCGAGCACCGAGGGGGAGATCCCGCTGAAAGGCCGGTCGGCGGCGGCGATCCGGGTGGCCACCCGGTCGATCCCGGCGGCCAGCGCCTGCCGGTAGTGGTCCATGGTCGCGTGATTGAACAGGTGGAGCCTCGCGCCTGCCGGTTCGGGTACGGCGGCTGCCGATGGGACATCGACGGGGTGTCCCCAAAAAGTCATGGTCAGTCCTCAACAGTCACGGACGTTGCAGTTAGGTTAGGCTAACCTAACTTAGGGCTGATCTTGGCTCTCCAACGACCCCCGCCCGGACACCCTGGGGCTCAGGCGAGGGGGCGCTCTGTGGGCAATATGAACCTTTTGAACTGGCAATACTTAGGTTAACCTAACCTAAGTATCTGTCCAGAGGGTAGATCGTGGTTTAGGTCCGCTTGGCCGTACGTAGTGAGGACTGTGTGAGCATCGAGGTCTTCCGGGACTCCTGGGGCATCCCGCACCTCCGCGCCGGCGACTCCCGGGAGCTGGCCCACGCCCAGGGGCACAACGCCGCCCAGGACCGGGCCTGGCAGATCGAGGTCGAACGGCACCGCTCGACCGGCACCACCGCCGCCTTCCTCGGCCCCGACGCCGTCGGCTGGGACCGCTTCGCCCGGCAGGTCCGCCTCGACGACACCGCCCGCCGCTGCTACCACGCCCTCGACGGCGACACCGCCGCCTGGGTGCGGAGCTATGTCGACGGGGTCAACGCCGGCCTCGGCGACGGGGCGCTTCGGGCACCGGAGTTCGCCGCCACCGGCCTCACTCCCGGCCGGTGGGAGCCGTGGACCCCGCTGGCCGTGTGGCTGTCGCACCACATCCTGTTCGCCGGGTTCCCCGCCAAGCTGTGGCGCGAGGCGGTCGCCCGGCGGCTCGGCGCGGACGCGATCGGACTCTTCGCGGCCGACGGGCCCGGCAGCTCCGGGAGCAACGGCTGGCTCGTGCCCGGCGACCGCACCACCACCGGGGCCGCCCTCCTCGCCGGCGACCCCCACCGGTTCATCGAGGAGCCGGGCCTCTACCAGCAGATCCACCTGTCCTGCCCCGAGTACGACGTGGTGGGGCTGGCCGTGCCCGGCGTCCCCGGCATCGCCCACTTCGGGCACACCGGCACGGTGGCCTGGGCGATCACCAACGCCATGGCCGACTACCAGGACCTCTACCGCGAACGGCTCCGCCGCCGGGGCGAGGCGGTCGAGGCGTACGGTCCTGACGGCTGGGAGCCGGTCTCGGCTCATCTGGAGCGTGTCGAGGTGGCCGGCGCGGACCCGGTCGAGGTCGAGGTGATCGAGACCGCCCGCGGTCCCGTCATCCTCACCGGCGATTCGGCGTGGGCCGCCGACGGCACCCCCTCCAACGTCGCCGCGCCGGGCGGGGGCGGGGAGGGGGCGGTCAGTCTGCGGTATCCGCCCCGGGTACGAGGTGACCTGGGGTTCGAGGCGTTGCCCAGGCTGCTGCGGGCCAGGACCGTGGACGAGGTGGACCGGGCGTTCGACCGGTGGGCCGAGCCTGTCAACGTCGTGCTGGCCGCCGACACGGACGGCGGCCTGCTGCACCGCGTCGCGGGCGCGGTGCCGATCCGTCACCCGGCGAACGGCACCCGCGTCGTCCCGGCCTGGGAGCGTGAGCACGAGTGGCGGGGCTGGCACGACCCGATGCCCCGCGCGCCGGTCGGCGGCCTCGCGGTGATGGCGAACGAGCGGGGCCCGTCGGAACCCCTGGGCGTCGAGTTCGCCCCGCCGCACCGGGCCGACCGCATCCGCGAGCTGCTGGAGGCGGCCCCGGCCTGGTCCGCCGGGGACATGGCGGCCGTCCACACCGACACCTTCCTGGCCGCCGCCGGTCCCCTGCTGGACGTGCTGGCCAAGCTCGACGGGCTCTCCCCCGAGGCCGTACGGCTGCGTGACCGGCTGCTCGACTGGGACCGGCGCATGGACGCCGCCGGCACCGGCGCCACGGCCTACGCGGCGGTGCGGTCGGCCGTGGTCCGCCGGCTGGCGGCCCACCCGGCGCTGTCCGCCCTGGCCGAGCCCCCGCCGTGCCCCGAGATCTTCCTGCCGTGGCTCGCGCTGCTCCCGAGGGTGGCGTACGCGATGGAGACCTTGCTGACCACCGACCGGCTGCCCGGCCTCGACCAGGCCGAGCAGCTGCGGGCGGCCGTCGAGGAGGTGGCGGCGGCCGGAGGGACAGAGGTGGCGTGGGGCGAGCTGCACCGGCTCACGCCCTGGCGGGCGCTGCCCGGCCCGGCGTCGGACGAGTGGCACGGGGCGGGCGGCGACCACGACTGCGTGCTGGCCACGTCCAGTGTCCCGGGGCTGACCGACTACTTCGCGCGCGGGCCGGCGGCGCGCTACGTCTGGGACCTGGCCAGGCGCGACGACAGCCTGTGGGTGGTTCCGTTCGGCGCCTCCGGCGTGCCCGGCGACGCCCACGGCCGCGACCAGCTGCCGCTGTGGCTGCGCGGAGAACTCGTGCCCGTGATCACCGACTGGAACCGACTCACCGAGGAGCGGCATGTCCCCTGAGATCCCCACCCCCACGTCCCCCGCGCGCCGTGCGGCCGTGCACGAGCAGGTGATCGACGGCTTCGGCACGGTCCGGGTCGTCCCGCTGGACCCGGCGGCCGACCTCGACGTGATCTACCCCTGGGTCACGCAGGAACGGGCCAGGTTCTGGGGCATGCTCGACGCCACTCGCGAGCGGGTGCTGGAGTTGTACGAGTTCGTGGGCACCCTCGACAGCCACCACGCCTTTCTGCTGCACCGGGACGACCGGCCGGTGGCGCTCTTCCAAAGCTACGATCCGGAGTTCGACCCGGTCGGCGAGTGCTACGAGGTGCGGCCCGGCGACTACGGCATCCACCTGATGATCGGGCCGGTCGCCGGTGAGCCGGAGCCCGGCTTCACCGGCGCCCTGCTGACCGCGTTCCTCACGTACGTGCTCGCCGACCCGAGCCGCAAGCGGATCGTGGCCGAGCCCGACGCGCGCAACGCCAAGGCGATCGCCCGCCTGGTGCGCACCGGCTTCGTGCCCGGCCCCGAGATCGACCTGCCCGAGAAGCGGGCCCGCCTCGTCTTCCTCAGCAGGGAGACGTTCGAGCAGCCGCACCGGCGTTGACCGGGTCGGCCGCGGTCGCCAGGACTCGCGCGAGGCCTGTCGAGCCGGGCCGACGGCGTGCATCACGACCTCGCGCCTCGCCACCGGATGACGAGGCGCGGTCAGGCCGAGGTGGCCGCCCTCGACGCGCGGGCGGGGCTCACCAGGACGGGAGTGTCGACTCCCGGTCCTCCTTGGTCATCAGGTGGGCGTCGGGCCCCGGGAACACGAGGGTCTCGTGGCCGGTGTCCAGCCAGTGCACCACGTACGGCGGAGATCCGTCAGGGTGACGCAGCTCCGTGATCACGCCTACCCGCCGGTGCTCGTCGTGGTAGGTGCCCTCGACGACCAGCCGGTCTCCAATCGCTGCCTTCATCTCGGTCTCCTCTCGTCGACCACGGTGTTCGCTGGCCGGTGACGACGGTGGAGCAGGCCCGCAGTACGGTTACCCGTCCCGTTCTCTGATTATCGTCCCTTTTGTGCCCATTCGTCATACCCGCTCGGGGCCCCGCCTGACACTCTTCCGGGAACGGATTCAGGCTCGCGCCATGCGGCCGGCCACGTCGCGCAGCGCCACGACGAGCCGGTCCACCTGCTCCACCGAGGTGAACAGGGCCGGAGTCACCCGGACGCAGTCTCCCCTGGTCACACCGCCGCGCCGGACGGTGAAAACGCGGTGGTGGCTCATCAGCCGGTCGGCGACGGCCACGTTGTCGGCCTCGCTGGTGTGCCCGCGCAGCCGGAACGCGGTGAGGGCGCCGTACATGGACGGGTCCTCGGGCGTGAGGATCTCCAGGCCCGGGAGGTCCAGCACCTGGTGCACCCAGCGATCGCGCAGGTAGCGCAGGCGGGCCTGCTTGACCTGGGCGCCCAGCGCGTCGTGGAAGTCGAGGGCCGTGGGGACGGTGAGGATCGGGGCGACGTTCATGGTGCCGGAGTGGACCCGGGAGCGGATGTCGGTGAGCGGGTACGTCTCGTCGGCGAAGACGGGGTCGACGTCGGCCAGGCGGTCCTTGCGGATGTAGAGGAATCCGGCCCCCAAGGGGACGCCCATCCACTTGTGCAGCGAGAACCCGGCGAACTCCGCGTCCAGATCGGCGATGGTGAAGTCGAGGTGGCCCCAGGAGTGGGCGGCGTCGACGATGACGTCCACCCCGTGGCCCCGGGCCATCGTGACGATCTCCTTGACCGGCGTGACGAGCCCGGTGCGGTTGTTCATGTGCGACAGCAGGAGCAGCCTGACCTTCGGATGGTCGCGCAGGGCCCGCTCGTAGGCGTCCAGCACGGCCTGCCGGGTCGCCGGCTCGGGGACGGCGAACCTCTCGACCGTCACCCCCCGGCGCCCGGCCAGCCAGTTCATCGCGTACTGCGCGCTGTGATAGTCGAGGTCGGCGTACATCACCGCGTCGCCTGGCCGCAGCCCGCGATAACCGGCGATCAGGTTCTGCAGCGCCTCGGTGCCGCCACGGGTCAGCGCGATCTCCTCCGCCGTGACACCGAGCAGGCCCGCGATGCGCCGCCTGATCTGGTCGGCCTCGTTCTTGTACGTGGTGCGCAGCAGGTGGGAGTTCTCCTCGTTCAGCCGGTCGACGTTGCGAAGGTAGGCGTGTCGCACCGGCTCGGGCATGATCCCGTAGTAGCCGTTCTCCAGGTTGACGAAGTCCGCGCTCACCCGGAACCTCCCCGCCACCTCCCGCCACACGGCCTCGTCACGCGCCACCAGCTCGGGATCGGCGACCGGCAGGCGAAGCGGCTCGGTGACTGGCAGGCGAGGCGGCTCGGCGACGGCGGCCGGGAGGCGAGGCGACTGGGCGGCGGCCCGCCTGCCGGAGGCGCCCAGCGCGAGCGTCGCACCGGCTCCGGCCACCATCGCGCGCCTGGACAGGGTCATGTCATCTCCCAACGGATCGGCGGCGTACGGCCGGGCGGGCATCGCGCGGGGGGCTTTTCAGTGTGGTCATACGGGGCGTGCCGATCCGGGTAATCGGCAGGCTCCGGGCGTGGCGTCCGCGTCAGCGCCGCCATCAAATGACGAAATACACCATTTCATCCTGAAATATGTTGATTAAGAGGTGAGTGTGTCTTTTCTTGGCGAAGTTCTTTATCCTCGGGACGCGCCTCCCGCTCGCCGACGGGCATCATCATGGACGTGTTCGCCACCCGATCACCGCATTTCCGGCACCCGGCCTTTTCCTTCGTCCGGGCGTTCGGAAATGCGCTGATCGCCCTGTGCCTGCTGACCTGCGCGCTGTTCACGCACGGCGGCGCGTGCGCGGCGCTGATCATCTCGGAGACCGGCCACGCCCAGCACGCGGCGGAGCCGCCCAGGGCCGACGGCCTGCGAGGAGACGCCTGCTCGCACGGCCAGTTGCCCTCGGGTCACCGTCATGGCGCGGAGCCCGACGTCGCGACCGCGATGACGCCCGTTCCGGACATGCCGGGCACGCTGGACAGCCTGACGGCCCATTCCGCTGTCGCCGTGCGCCTGAACGTACGGCCACCGCACCAGCACTCCCATCGTCCACCGACAATTCCGCCAGATTCCCGCGTGATGCGCATATAGCCGAAAGTTGGCCGCCTTCGCGATAAAAGGCAGGCGGCACCGCGTCGGCCATATTCACGACGGGAGACCGGACACCGGCTTCCGTCCACCACATCGGGGATTGCAGCAAATGACACCGCGCTACTCGGCGGCACAGGCGGCCTGTGCCGCGTATCCGTCACTCGGCCTCACCGTCGGCAACACGCCGCTGACCCACATCCGCGAACCCGACGCCCAGGAGGGCCGGGGCTTCTGGGCCAAGCTGGAGGGGTTCAACCCGGGCGGCATCAAGGACCGCCCGGCCCTGCACATGATCCGCCAGGCCCGCGCCCGGGGCGAGCTCAAACCGGGCGGCACGATCGTCGAGTCCACCAGCGGCACGCTCGGCCTCGGCCTGGCCCTGGCCGGCATCGTCTTCGGCCACCCGGTGGTCCTGGTGACCGACCCCGGCATGGAGCCGCTCATGTGCCGGCTGCTGACGTCGTACGGCGCGCAACTGGAGACGGTGCCCCGGCCGCACCCGGCGGGCGGCTGGCAGGAGGCCCGCCGGCTGCGCGTGGCGGAGCTGATGAGCCGCCTCCCCGACGCCTACTGCCCTGACCAGTATCACAACCCCGACAACGTCGGCGGCTACGCCGGGCTGGCCCACGAACTGCTCGGCCAGCTCGCCCGGATCGACGTGCTGGTCTGCTCGGTCGGCACCGGCGGACACAGTGCGGGCATCTCCCAGGTGCTCTACCAGCACTTTCCGCACCTGAAGCTGGTGGGCGTCGACACGGTCGGCTCGACCATCTTCGGCCAGCCGGCCCGGCCGCGGCTGATGCGCGGCCTCGGCAGCAGCATCTACCCGCGCAACGTCGCCTACGACGCCTTCGACGAGGTGCACTGGGTCAACGCGGGCGAGGCCGTGCACACCTGCCGCGCCCTGGCCGCCCGGCACTACGTCTCCGGCGGCTGGAGCACCGGGGCGGTCGCGCTGGTGGCCGGCTGGCTGGCCCGCACCGGCCCGGCCGACCGGCAGATCGTGGCCGTCTTCCCCGACGGGCCGTGGAGATACTGGAACACGATCTACGACGACGACTACTGCCAGGCCAACTCCCTGCTCGGGACCGTGCCCGAGGACGAGCCCGACCTGATGGAGACGCCCACCGAGCGCGAGGCGCGCCGCTGGACCCGCTGCGTCAACGTGGTCGACCCGCTGGAGGCCGGTCGGTGCTGAGCACGCTGCGGGAGTTCCGCTCCTTCGACCGGTCCGTCCAGGTGCTGCAGATCAACCAGGTCGGCATCAACCTCGGCTTCTACATGCTCATGCCGTATCTCGCCCAGCATCTGGCCGCGGGCGCGGGCCTGGCGACGTGGGCGATCGGGCTGGTCCTGGGACTGCGCAACCTCAGCCAGCAGGGCCTGTTCCTGGTCGGCGGCACCCTGTCGGACCGGCTCGGGCCCAAGCCGATGATCATGGCGGGGTGCGCGCTGCGCACGGTCGGCTTCGCGCTGTTCGGGCTGACGACCTCGCTGCCGGTGCTCATCCTCGCGGCGGTGCTGACGGGCCTGGCCGGGGCGCTGTTCAACCCGGCGGCACGTGCCTGCCTGGCCCGCGAGGCGGGCGAGCGCAAGGTGGCCGCGTTCGCCGTGTTCAGCGCGTTCTACCAGGGCGGCATCCTGCTCGGCCCGATCGTCGGCGTGCTTCTCCTGGGCACCGGGTTCACCGTCGTCTGCCTGTCGGCCGCGGCGATCTTCGCGGCGCTGACCGTGCTCCAGTGGAGGTACCTGCCCAGCGGGCGCGGCGTGGCGGCCGGGCAGCCGGTGTCGCGGGACTGGCGGCAGGCGTTCGGCGACCGGGCGTTCGTCTCCTTCGCGGCGGCGATGATCGCCTCGTACGGGCTGTCGTACCAGATGTACCTCGGGCTGCCGCTGGAGGTGCAGCGCGTCGGCGGCGGCGAGTGGGGCGTGACGGCGCTCTACGTGATCTCGGCGCTGCTCGGCATCGCCGGGCAGGTACGCCTGACCGCGTGGTGCGCCGCCCGCTGGACCAGGGGTCAGGCGATCACGCGGGGCCTGGGGCTCATGGGGCTGGCGTTCCTGCCGATGGCGCTGGCGGCGCACCTGCCCCTGCCCGCCCCGTGGGCCATGGCGCCCGTGGCCGGATGCGCGGTCCTGCTCACGATGGGCACCCTGATGGCCTTCCCGTTCGAGATGGCGTTGATCGCCGACATGGCGGGAGACCGGCTGGTCGGCACCTACTACGGGCTCTACAACCTGCTGTCCGGTGTGGGCATCCTGGCCGGCAACCTGGTGGCCGGCGCCCTGGTGGACGTGGCCCGCGGCTCCGGCTGGCCCGGCCTGCCATGGGCGCTCCTCGCCGTGGCCGGCCTGGCCTCGGCGGGAGCCGTCCGGCGCCTGGAGCGGCGCGACCGCCTGGCCGGGGCCGGTCGGGTGACGGCCACCTCGTGACCCGGAAACGCCCGGCGGGGTGCTCTCCGCCGGGCGTCCCGTCATGGGTCAGTCGCGGGGGTCCCAGCCGTCGGTGTCCACGTCCAAATCCAGCTCGTCGGCGATGGCGTCCCACTTGGTGAACTTGAAGTTCGTGTTCTCCCGGTCGGCCACGGCGGGAGTGTTCTCACCGTCGTGCGCGATGAACACGCCTTCGTCGAAGTCGCCCAACGGCACGTTCAGCACGGTCGAGCCGTCGCTGTGCTCGACGCCGTCGACGCCGCCGCGCTCCCCGACGCGGAACTGGCCGAGGTAGGCGTTGGCACCCTCCTTGCGGTAGACGGCGAAGGTGCTGTCACCCTGGCTGGACGCCAGCAGGTAGCCCTTGCGGTCGTCGCGGTAGTAGATGGTGAGGCCCTCGGCGTCGGCCGTCAGGTGCCGGCCACCGAAGCCGGGGTCGGCGCCGGGCGTGCACTCCTCGGTCTCGGGGTCGTACGTGCCGGGCACGCCGAACTCACGGACCTTGTCGAAGAGCACGGGCGGGCCGGTGAGGTCGGCCCGCATCCGCCAGACGCCGACGTCCTCCTGGGCGGCGTAGAGCACGTCGGTCTGCAGGTCGACGACCATGCCCTCGACCTGCGCGAGCTCGTCGGGCTCCATGCACGGGGTCCAGGTCCGGCCGTTCGGCAGGGTGAACGACGCGGGCAGGGTCAGGGTCCTGACGACCTGGTAGCCGACCTTGCCGGCCGGCCTGGCGACGAGCTTGACCAGGGCGATCGAGGTCTTGTGCCGGCGGCTGACGAGCGCGTACGTCCCGGTGGAGTCCTTCCAGGCGGCCAGGCCGTACGCCGTCTCCTGGTCGTTGACCTGCTCCTGGCTGGTGTTGAAGACGAACGGCACAGCGGGGTCGGTCACGTCGGTGAGGGCGCCGTTGCCGTCGATGGCGTAGAACCGGATCTGGTCCCGGCCACGGTCGGAGACGATCGCCAGGTCGCGCGCGTTGAAGCCGTAGGTGACGTCGACGTTGTTGAACCGCCCGGCCTCGTCGTCGGGGCCCGGTGCCGCGGGGGCCGCGAGATGCTGGCGCTGGACGCCGTCGAGACCATAGACGTAGAGGCCGCCCTCCTTCGCCGTGGCGATCACCACGCTGCGGCGGGACCTGGTCGGGTGGAGCCAGATGGCCGGATCGTCGCCGTTGGCGTAGCCGCCCGCTTCGTCGTCGAACAGCGCGGGCGTCTCCACCTCCGGGGTCACGGTGGCGATGGACTGTCCCGATGCGGGTGTGGCCAGCACTCCTGCCAGGGCGAACACCATGGTCGCCAGGACTGTCCTGGGCAGAGGGAGCATTGCGTCTCCTCGGTTGGGGGGTGGGGTCATCTGTCTGAACCGAACCGCTCGGCTCACCCGTGGTTGACGCGCCAGAAGTCGGAGACCGTCTGACGGTTCTGGAGGTCGCCGAGCAGCCCCCTGGGATCGGTGTGGAAGAGCTGGCCCTGCCAGTCGGTCAGCCCCTCGGGGACGACCAGCGGCTTTACCGTGCTGTTGCCGGAGATGCCGCCCTCTCCGATCTCGTGCTTGACGCCCTCCTCGGTCATGATGAAGTGGACGTACAGCTTGGCCGCGTTCGGATGCTTCGACTTGGCGGCGATCGCCACGTACTTGGGATAGCTGAAGCCGGCGAACGGCACCAGGCCCGCGCAGGTCGACTGGGCGTATCCCTTGTCCTGGTTGTTGCGGAACTTCGAGATCGACATGAAGCCGATCTTGGCGTCGGTGCTGCTCGGCGCGCCGACCGCGGCGGAGATGTCCTCGTCGGACCCGGTCAGCACCGGCTTGTTGGCCGCCATCCGCTTGACCCACTCGTAGGCCGCGCTCTTCTCCTTGGTCTCCAGCGGCTTGCCGTACTTCGCCTGGTAGGCCTGCTCCAGCGCCTGGCCGCCGTGCGCGTCGAGCTGGGTGAAGAACGACAGCACGGTCGGCTTCCCCAGGGGGTCCTGCATGACCAGCTTGCCGGCCCATTCCTTCTCGGTGAGGTCCCAGATGTTCTTCACGGGGCAGCCGCCGGGCGACAGCTTGGTGTTGTAGGCGAAGATCGTGGCCTTCGACAGCGCCAGCAGCGGGTTCTGGTCGTCGGCCGGGATCTGCTCCTTGAGGTCGGCGGGCACCCAGGTCCGCGCCACCCCCTGCGGGATCAGCTGGCCGACCAGCACTCCTCCGTCCTCGTACATCGCCGCGTCGATGGTGACGTTGTCCGCGGCGTGCTCCCTGGTCATCTTCTCGGCCGTCTGCGGGGTGTCGGACTTCACCCCTTCCATCGCGATGCCGTACTTGGCGGTGAACGCCTTGGCCACCTCCTCGATGTCGCCGCTGGAGTCGTAGACCAGGAGCCTGCCCTCCTTCTTCGCGGCCGCGATCAGCGTGTCCAGGTCGAAGTCCGCATCGAGGGAGGCGCTGGGCAGCGGCTTGGCCGCCGGGTTCTCCGAGGGGGCGACGGCGCTCGTGGAGGGTGCGCAGGCGGCGACGGCGAGGGCCAGCAGCGACACGGAGATGAGATTGCGGGAACGCCTCACGATGGCGTCACTCCTCTTGCTTCTCGGGGAGATGGTGTGCGTCGCCCAGAGCCCCGAGTGGGCACCGCAGTGCGCCCAACGATGAACGTCCTGTGAATATTTTGTCAAGACATACTTACCTAC
The DNA here is from genome assembly GCF_059358955.1 of Nonomuraea sp. CX421. Lineage (NCBI taxonomy): Bacteria > Bacillati > Actinomycetota > Actinomycetes > Streptosporangiales > Streptosporangiaceae > Nonomuraea > Nonomuraea sp. CX421. The sequence continues at coordinate 46,138 of NZ_JCADBK010000014.1, forward strand.
CTGGATTGAGTCCGGGCGCCGCTCAGCGGACAAAGCCCCTGCCCACCGCCCACCTCATCCCTGAAATTGAACTTGTCGTCCTTATGTCTGGACAAATCATTGACGTTCATCTGATGTTCATCTAGAACTGAGGCACCTGGACAAGGAGACATCATGCGCGATCAGCGGCTCCGTCCGTGATGGGGTGGCCCCTAGCGTTCGGAGCGGCTGCGATCCTCTTCGTGCTGATCAGCGGGGCCAACGACGGAGCCACCCTCATCGGTCTCGGCCTCAGGTTCCCCCACTCCCCGGGCTGGACCGTCGCGGCGCTGCTCGCGGTCGTGCTCTTCGCCGGGCCGTACGTGCTGGGCATGACAGTCGCGCGGACCTTCACCGAGCGGCTGGCGGGGCTGGGGACGGCCGGCGGCGCGGTGGCGTTCCTGTCCGGAGTGCTGATCGCGGTGGTCGTGGTCGTGGTCGCGGTCCTGAGCGGCAGAGGGCTGCCGACCAGTCTGACGCTCGCGGTCATCGGCGGCATCAGCGGAGCGGGGCTCGGCGCCGGCCTCCCGGTCTCCTGGCCGGCCCTGGGCGCCGTGCTGGCGATCGGTGCCGGCGCACCCCTGGTCGGCCTGGTCCTGGGCTACCTGCTGGGAGCCGTGTCACGCCGGGTGCCCTCGCATCGCCGGATGCCATGGCTCCTGCTCGGCGCCCATCTGCTGGCCTACGCCGCCCAGTGCGTGGCCTACGCGGTGAACGACGGCCAGAAGATGCTCGCGGTGGTGAGCGTCGCCCACGGCGTCGACCGCGACGGGCCGGGGTCGTCGGCGTGGCGGCCAGCGAAGGAGCCAGGAGGGTGCGATGGCAGGGAGTCGTGAACGTGGGTACGGCCTGGCTGCTCACGCTGCCGTCGTCGATGGCGCTGGGCTGCCTGGCCGGGCTCGCGCTGAGGCTGCTGTGAGGAGTTCCGACGGCCGCCTCCGGCGGATCGCCCGAGCCTGGGACGACCTGCGCGGCGGATCAGGCCGGCGGATCGTCGGCCTGGTCCGTGCCCAGATCACCGTCGTACGGGCGGGCGCCGTGCTCGCCCGCTCGACCTCGTCCGGCGCCGTCGAGCGCTCGGCCGCCCGTCTCCGGATGACGGAGATCGAGCACGAGGGCGACGCGGCGCGGGCCGAACTCGTGCGGGTGCTGCGGCGCGTGCTCGTGCCCCCCATCGACAGGGAGGACCTGTTCCGCCTCTCCCGCTCGGTCGACGACGTGCTGGACCACCTGCGCGACTACGTCCGGGAGACCGACCTGTTCGGGCCCGGCGACCTCACGTTCGCGGCCGAGCCGCTGCGGGCGGTGATCGACGGCCTCGACGAGCTGGGGAAAGCCGTGGTCAAGATGATCGACGATCCCGGTTCGGTCACCGTGGCCGTGCTGGCCACCCGCAAGGCCTGCAGCCGGGTCCGCCAGCTCCACCAGACCAGGCTCACCGAACTGTTCGCCGGATCACTGGAGATGGACACCCTGCGCGAGCGTGAGCTGCTGTCACGCCTTGACGCCGTGGGCCGGCGGCTGGGCGAGGCCGCCGACGCGCTCGCCGACGCGATGCTCAAACGAAGCCACTGAGCGAACGACCGCGGCCTCGCGGCGCTCCTCGTGACCCCCCGAAGGAAGTACCGATGGCTCTTCTCACCAAGGCGGAGACGCCGCCGCCCCCACGGAGACGGCGCAGACTGATCTACCGGCTCCGGGTGTTGCGCCACGACCCCACCGCGGCACTCGGCCTGATCCTCGTCGCCCTGCTCGCCTACCTCGTCGTGGCGCCGTTGGTCGCGGTGGTGTCGGACGCGTTCCGGCTGCAGTACGGCGACGACGTGCACGCCGGGCAACAGCCGGGCGAATGGACCGGCTACTACCTGTGGCGGGTGTTCCGCTCGCAGATCAGCGGCCTGCTGTTCTGGGAGCCGTTGCTCAACACGCTGGTCGTCGCCGTGGGCACCGTGGTGTTCGCGGTGGTCGTCGGTGGCGGCATGGCCTGGCTGGTGACCAGGACCAACGTGCCGGGACGCAAGTGGCTCGCCGGTGCGCTGGTGGTGCCGTACATGCTGCCGTCGTGGACGTTCTCGCTGGCCTGGCTGTCGCTGTTCAAGAACGAGCGCGCCGGCGGCCAGGTCGGATTCCTGCAGGCCCAGGGCATCCGGACACCCGACTGGCTCGCGTACGGCGCGGTGCCGATCATCATCACCCTGGGGCTGCACTACTACCCGTTCGTCCTGCTCCTGGTCGGAAACGCGCTGCGCCGCATCGACGCGCAACTGGAGGACTCCGCCCGCGTCCTCGGCGCCCCGCAGCGGACCGTGATCCGGAGGATCGTGGCGCCCCTGATGCTTCCGGCGATCTCCTCGGCCGTGCTGCTGGTGATCGGCCGCGTTCTCGGCACGTTCGGCACGCCCTACGTCCTCGGCCTGCCGGCCGACTTCCGGGTGCTGTCGACGGGGCTCTACCAGTCGATCCGGGACCGCAGCACCGGAGTGGCCTCCGTGCTGGCCACCGTCATCGTGATCATCGGCATTCTGATCGTCTTCACCGACAGCAGGCTGATGCGCGAGCACCGCCGGTTCGTCACCGTGGGCGGCAAGGGCGCGATGGACCGGCTGGGCGACCTGCGCCGCTGGCGCTGGCCCGCCTTCGGGCTCGGCCTGATGGTCTTCGCCCTGAGCGTGCTGGTCCCGGTGTTGACGCTGCTGCTGTCGACGGTCACCCGTACGCCGTTGGACCTGTCGACGTTCACCCTCGACTTCTGGCTGGCCGAACGGCTGCCCGGAGCGGTCGGCTTCCCGCACGGCGTCTTCCGCGGCTCGGAGCTGTGGACCGCCGCCTGGAACTCGCTCCGCATCGTCGGCCTGGCCTCGCTGATCTGCGCGTTGTGCGGGCTGCTGGTCGGTTACGTGGTGGTGCGCGGGACCGCGCCGCGCATCGCCGAGTTCCTCCGGCAGGTCTCCTTCCTGCCGTACCTCATCCCCGGCATCGCGTTCGCGGCCGCCTCGCTGTCGCTGTTCGCCGTCGCCAGGGGGCCTGTCCCCGCGTTGTACGGGACGACGTTCCTGCTCATCCTGGTGATGGCCGTGACGCACCTGCCGTACAGCTCGCGCTCGGGCATCGCGGCGATGATGCAGCTCGGCCGCGAGCCGGAGGAGGCCGCGCAGATCGCCGGCGCCTCCTGGTGGCAGCGGATGCGGCGGATCATCTTCCCGATCCAGAAGGGGGCGCTCGTCACCGGGATCGTGCTGCCCTTCATCTCCGGGCTCAAGGAGCTCAGCATCGTGATCATGCTGACCACCACCGGCACGGAGCTGCTCACCACCCTGTCGATCGGCCTCGTGGACTACGGATACACCCAGCTCGCCAACGCGGTCGTGCTCGTGATCGCCTTGGTCTCCTTCACCATGACCTACCTGACCCAGCGGCTGACCAAGAGCAGCCTGGCGTCCGGCCTTGGAGGATAGATGCCGAACATCACCCTGAGCGGAGTCGCCAAGAGCTACGGCGGTGGCGACCACGCCGTGAAGAACCTCGACCTGACCGTGCCCGACGGCGCGTTCATGTGCCTGCTCGGCCCCTCCGGCTGCGGCAAGACCACCACGCTGCGCATGATCGCCGGTCTCGAACAGCCCAGCGCGGGCACCATCGCCGTCGGCGACCGGATCCTCGACTCCGTCGAGCGCGGCCTCTACGTGCCGCCGGAGAAGCGCGACATGGGGCTGGTCTTCCAGAACTACGCCCTCTGGCCACACCTGTCCGTGCGCGAGAACGTCGAGTTCGGGCTGCGCATGCGCAAGGTGCCCGCCCCCGAGCGGCGGGCCAGGGCTGCCGCCGCGCTGAAGATGGTGCACGTCGACGCCGCCATGGAGCGCTACCCCTCCCAGCTGTCCGGCGGGCAGCAGCAGCGGGTCGCGCTGGCCAGGATGCTCGCGATCAACCCCACGGTGCTACTGCTCGACGAGCCGCTGTCCAACCTCGACGCCCGCCTCCGCCTGGAGATGCGGGCCGAGCTCAAGCGCATTCACGACGAGTCCGGCGCGACCATCGTCTTCGTCACGCACGACCAGTTGGAGGCCCTCACCATGGCCACCGACATCGCGGTCATGAACGAGGGCGAGCTGCAGCAACTGGCCGCTCCGATGGAGTTGTACGCCAGGCCCGCCAACCGGTTCGTCGCCGAGTTCGTCGGCAGCCCGCCGATGGCGATCGTCGACGTCGGCGCCGCCCCCACGGGACTGGCCGGCTCACTGCTGCGCTTCGTCGAGTCCCGCGCCGCCGGATGCGCTCCCGCCGGCATCGGCATCCGGCCGGAGGCACTGCGCCTCGACCCGCCGCCCGATGCCGCCTGGTCCGAGGAGGCGCTGGTCGAGGCCGTGTTACCGGCCGGCTCCTCATGGACCGTACGGCTGCGCATCCTGGACGCCGAGCTGTACGCGCTGTCGTACACGCCGGTCGAAGCCGAGCCCGGCGACACGCTGACCTGCTGGACCGACCAGATGCACCTGTTCGGCGAGGGCGGCGACCGGATCTCGTCCTGGGACAGGACGAAGGTCGGCGCGTGATCCGGCCGACGGCGCTGCTCCTCGACTTCGGCGGCGTGATGGTGGAGAGCGTGAAGCGCCCGTCGTGGGGGGCGGAGCTCGCCAGCGAGGTGCACGACCGCCTCGGCAGGGCCGGCTTCCACGGTCTCACCGTCGAGGAGGTCGAGAGCGACATCCGGGCGGGCGCCCGCGCCGACACGTACTGGAAGGACTCGACCTCCAGGCAGTTCGCCCCCGAGGAGATGACGCACCGCCGGTTCTGGGCCGACTTCGTGGCCGGAGACTGGCCGGAGCAGGCGCGGGCGCTGGTGATCGCCGAGGCGACACCACTGTGCGCGCGGATGGGCGAGTTGCGCGGCGACCGCAAGACCCGCCCCGGCATGGAGGAGCTCCTGGCGGCGTGCTGGTCGCGCGGTGTCACACCCGGGGTCGTCAGCAACGCCCTCTGCGGAGCCGTCCACCGTGACTATCTCGCCCGCACCGGCCTCGACCGTCAGGTGGCGGTGCAGGTCTACAGCGACGAGGTCGGCGTCCGCAAGCCCAATCCGGAGATGATCTGGATCGCCTGCCGGGCCCTCGGCGTCGATCCCGCCGACACCTGGTACGTCGGCGACAACTACGACCGGGACGTGGTCTGCGGGGCCCGCGCCCAGGTGGGAGCCACCGTCCTGATGGTCTCCCGGAGCACGGACAAGATCCCTTACAAGGTACGGCAGAGCCCTCAGGCGACCGTCGAGGATCCGCGCGGCCTTCTGAACCTCCTGGAGGAGACATGGACCTGAACGGCTCGCGTGAGCTGGCGGCCATCGCGTCCGAAGCGGCCCGATCGGTCGGCGACCAGCTGAGGGACGCCTTCCGGTCCCGGCCCGCCGTCCAGACCAAGCGCGACTTCCACGACCCCGTGACCGAGCACGACAGGGCGGCCGAGGAGCGCATCCGGGAGGTCCTGACCCGCCTGTGCCCCGGCAGCGTGGTGGAGGGCGAGGAGGACGGGGTGCGGGGCGAGGGCGACCTCCGCTGGTACGTCGACCCCATCGACGGCACCGCGAACTTCGCCGCCGGCCTGCCGTTCTTCTGCACCTCGATCGGGGTGGCGGTGGACGGCGCGGTGGTGGCCGGCGTCGTCTACGACCCGGTCCGCGACGACGAGTTCACCGCCTCGCTCGACGGCGCCCGCTGCAACGGGGAGCCGATCCGCAGCCGGGGCGCGCGCGTGGATCGGGAGGCGGTGCTGCTGTCGAGCTATCCCACCCCGCGCGATCTCGCCGCGGAGGGCGACGCGGCCCTGCGCAGGTTCGGCCGGATGGTCAACGCCTTCGCCAGCACGCGCCGTCCCGGGAGCGCGGCTCTGAAACTGGCGCACGTCGCGGCCGGCTGGTCCGACGTCGCGTACGGCACGCACGTCAACCCCTGGGACGTGGCGGCCGGCTCGCTGCTGGTCGAACAGGCCGGAGGCGTCTACATCCCGCTGTCCGGCAGCGTCTTCACGCCCGGCGGCTATCTGGCCTGCGTGGGCGGCTTCGACCTCGCGGGGTCCGTGATGGCCGAGGTCGCCACGGTGCGGAGCGCCTCGTGATCCGCTGGATCGTCACCGATCTGGACGGGACCCTCGTCGGACGCGATCTGGTCATGGTGCCCGCCAGCCGCCGGGCGCTGCGCCGCTTCCTCGCGGCGGGCGGAGAGGTGTTCATCGCGACCGGACGGATGGAGGCGTCGGCCCGTCCCTTCTACGACGAGCTGGGCCTGTCCGGGGAGGCGATCCTCTACAACGGCGCCCGGACCGTCGACCTCGGCACCGGTTCCGTGCTGCGCTCGCACCACCTGCCCCCGGCCGCCTGGAAGTCACTCCTCGGCCTGTTCGACGAGCTTCCACACGGCGTCCATCCGGTGGCGTTCTCCGGTGGGGAGGCCCTGGCCACGCACGACGTGCCGGAGCTGCGGCGTTTCGCCCAGCGTGACGGGATCCGGCTGCGGCATCCGGGCGACTGGTCCAGCCTGCCGCCCGGCGAGATCACCAAGTGCATGCTGATCGGAGCTCCCCTGCCCAGCCTGGACATCCCGCAGACGACCCTCGTCCGATCCGAGGCCACCTATCTGGAGGTGCTGCCCCCGGGCGCGACCAAGGGCGCGGCGCTGCGCGAGCTGGCCCGGTCCCGGGGCGTGCCGCTGACGCAGGTCGCCGCCATCGGCGACAACCCCAACGACCTCGACATGCTCGAAACCGCCGGGCTCGGGGTCGCGGTCGGGGACGGCCATCCCGACGTCCGGGCCGCGTCCGACGTCGTCGTCGGCGCCTGCGCGGACGGCGCCGTCGCCGACCTGGTGGAGCTGGCCCTGTCGTAGTCCCGTCATGGGGTCGAATCTGACGAGATCGCGTCAGATACCGGCTCAGTTCCTGGTTCCGGCGCCGGTCGGCTCTCTAAGGTGCAAGCCATGCACCCCGACCCGCCCGGTGGAGCGACGGCCGTCGTCACCGACCTGATCTCCTATCCCGTCAAGGGATGCGCCGGCATCCCGGTGACCGAGACGCTCGTGACGGCGGCCGGCCTCGCGCACGACCGCAGCTTCATGGTGACCGGCGACGACGGCGTGTTCCGCAGCCAGCGACGCGATCCGCGACTCGCCACCATCCGCCCCACGACCGACGCGGAGGGCGACCGGCTCACGCTCCGGGCGCCGGGCTTCGAGGCGCTGACCGTCCAGGTGGACGTGCGTGGCGCCCGGCGCGACGTGCTGATGTTCGGCGACCCGTACAAGGGGATCGACCAGGGGCGGGCCGCGGCCGAGTGGCTGTCCGACGTGCTGGGCGTGCCGAGCAGGCTGGTACGGGTGCCGCCCGAGCACGATCGGGTGACCGGCGGCTGGATCCCGGGCAGGCCCGGCTACGCCGACAGCGGCGCGGTGCACCTCGTCTCCGAGGCGACACTCGCCCTGCTCAACCAGCGGCTCGCCGACGGTGACGCGGCGCTGCCGATGGCCCGCTTCCGTCCCAACATCGTCGTCGGCGGGTGGACCCGACCGCACCAGGAGGACCTGGTCCGGCGGCTGCGCATCGGCGACACCGGGCTCGGGTACGCCAAGCTCGCCATCCGGTGCGCCGTCACCATGGTCGACCAGGAGAGCGGCGGCAAGGTGGGGCCGGAGCCCATCCGCACCCTCGCCACCTATCGCCGCACCGCCGGCGGCGGGGTCGCGTTCGGCGTGAAACTCTCCGTCGTACGGACCGGCAAGCTCGCCGTCGGCGACGAGGTCGTCGTCGAGTCCTGGGGCGAGCCGGAGCTCCAGGCGCCGTGAGTCACACCCCTGCCGCGCGGGCGGATCTCCCGGTGAAGTGCTCAGGTCGACCGGTGGAGCAGGCTCCGGACCTCCGCCAGCAGATCGACCTGAGCCCGCCAGTCACCGCCCGAGATCCCGATGACCGCGTGCCGCGCCCCGGCGTCGCGGTAGGCGGCCAGCCTCTCGGCCGCCTTCTCCGGATGACCGGTGAGCGGGATCTCGGTGACCTCCTCCAGCGGGCGACCATAGGCACTCGCGATGCCCGAGGCGATCTCCTCCCGGGACGGCAGACCCGGCCCGGATCCCAGAGCGCCGGCACCTCCGATCGCGATGACCGGCGCGGGCCGGCCGTGCTCGGCGGCCAGCTCGGCGAGCCGCGCCCCGCCCTTGGCGACCTCGGCGGGGGAGATCAGGGAGGGGAACCAGCCGTCCGCCAGCCGCGCCGCCCGCTGGATCGCCACGCCGGAGGCGTTGCCCACCCACACCGGCGGCATCGCCACGGCGGGCGCCAGCTCGACGACCGGCTCGCCCGGCTCGTCCCGCAGCCGGGTCTTCTCGCCCGCCAGCAGTCGGGGAAGCAGCTCAAGAGCGGTGTCGGTGCGTCCGCCGCGCTCACCGTAGGGCACTCCGGCGGCGGCCCACTGCGCGGGCCCGCCACCCGAGCCCACCCCCAGCACGAGGCGGTCGCGGGACACATACTGCAGGGTCGCGATCTGCTTGGCGACCCAGGCGACGGGCCTGATCGCGGGGACGAACACGCTGGCGCCGATCCTGACCCGGCCGGTGGCCGCGGCGGCGGTGGCCAGGGCGATCGACACGTCGAGCACCGGCCCGCCGACCGCCAGATGGTCGCCGTGCCACACACCGTCGAGCCCGGCGTCTTCGGCATGCCGAGCGGCCTCTCGCAGGTCGATGCCATCGCGACGTTGGACGGCGATGCCAGGCAGGATGACGCCGATCTCGAAGCTCTCCATGGGCACAGCATGCGACCTCAAGCCAGGTTGAGGTCAACATGGGCACAGCGCGCGACCTCAAGCCAGGTTGAGGTCAACGTGCGGGTCGGGGCCCGGGCGCGCCCGAGGGTCGGCCCCGACCGCGTGACCAAGACCGGCCGTTGCCGCCGGCCGGGTCGCAGGTCCTGACCGTTGTGCCCCCGGTCGTCGCCGCCGACCGTGCGGCAGGCCCGACCGCTGTACCGCACGGCCGTTTGCCGCCGGCCGTGCGGCACGGCGGTCAGGAGGTGCCGCCGAAGTCGACCTCCTTGGTCTCGACCGTCCCGGCCGTCCGCCCCGGTGCCGCCTGGAAACGCCAGTAGAGGTTGGTGTGCGCGATGACCTGCTCCACCGGCGGCGCCCCCCACGCCGTCTTGTCCTGGGCCGTGTGGGCGTCGCCAACCAGGATCGCGTCGTATCCCCTGGTGAACGCGCCATGCAGCGTCGATCGGATGCACGCGTCGGTCTCCGCTCCGGCGACGACGAGCCGGCCGACCCCGAGGCCCGACAGGACGGTCTCCAGGGTGGTGTCCTCGAAGGAGTCGCCGTAGGACTTCTCGACGAGCGGCTCGGCGTCGCCCGGAGCCAACTCGGGAACGATCCGCCATTCGACGCTCCCTCTCACGAGCTCCTCGTCGAAGTGCTGCACCCAGACGACCGGAACCCCTTCGCGCCGTGCCGTCTCGACCAGGCTGCCGATGTTGGCCACGACCGCGTCGCGCTCGTAGGCGCCCTCGACGACGGCGTTCTGCACATCGACCACGAGCAGCGCGGTGTGGGGGCGGTTCTCGAGAGTGGTCATGGTCTCCCCTTGATGATCCGGTGTCCACCCACCGTAGACGGCCCCACCGACAACGAGCGGGTCGGTCACTCCTGGCGTCCCAGCGGGCCGAACACCACGTCCTTCTCCTGCCGCATGACCTGGCCTCCCGTGCCGTACGCGGTCACCGTGACCGGCGGCGAGTCCAGAATCGTGAGCGGCTCACCCAGCGCGTCCTCGCGTCCGCGTGGATCCGGGACCGACTTCCCGGGCACCCGGGCGATGAAGAACCCGTTGCTCACCCGCGCGTCCGTCCGCCTCCCGTCCGCCCAGTCGATCTCGACCCGGCGCACCTCGGCGGTCACCCGGCCGGCCACGACCCGGTAGGGCTCATCCCTCTGCAGCCGTTCCGGCCCCACAGCGTACGAATGCGTCTGCACGGTGTAGGCGTCCACCCGGAGACCGTCTGAGATGTCCGGCAGATTCCCCGGGGCCTCGAATCCCCAGTAGGTGAACACCGCACGCTCCGCGAACTCGGGCTGCGTGGTCGGCGTACAAAGGACGAAGCCGGACTCGCTGCCGACCAGAGCGGTCGACCCGCCCTGGTCCCGGTACTCCGCCAGCAGCCGGAAGTCCCGCACGGCGCCGTGCTCGGAGATGCGCCGCTCGCCGTCCATGTTGTGGACCGGCCCCCCCTTGGGCATGCACTCGCGGACGGCCCGCAGTTGCTCAGGGGTGTTGTCCGGCAACGTCGCCACACCCGCCGCCGTGTGCCCGCCGGGTCCGCCGAAGGCGCCCGTGACCACTACCGCGACCACCGAGGCGGCCGCCACGAGTCCGGCGATCGACCACGACAGGCGCCGTCGGCGGATCGAGCCGGCCCGTGCCCGCCTGACGTAGGCGAGCGCGTCCACGGGTCCCGCCTCCTCGGCCATCAGTCGCAGCTCTCCGGCGATCCGCTGTTCGTCGACGGTCATCTCAGGCCTCCAGGGTGATGGTCTCGCCGACCAGCTCGCGCAACCGGGCGACGGCTTGGTGGGTCTGGCTGCGCACGGTCCCCACCGAGCAGCCCATGATCTTGGCGACCTCGGACTCCGGGAGGTCCTCGTAGTAGCGCAACACCAGGACCGCCCACTTACGCGCGGGCAGGGAACGCAGCGCCTGGGCCAGGGTGAGGCGCGTATCGACCTCACCGGTCCGGTCCTGCGAGACGCTTTCGGGGGGCGTCTGGACCACGCGTTCACGGCCCCAGCGCGGACTTCGCCAGCGACCGACCTGGTCGCGGTACATGACCTGGCGCACGTACGCCTCAGGACTGTCGCGGATCCGTCGCCAGTGCGCGGCGGTCTTGGTCAGCGCCGTCTGCAGCAGGTCCTCGGCGGTGTGCTGGTCATTGGTCAGGACGTAGGCGAGCCTGATCAGACTGTCGGAGCGGGTGGCGACGAACTCGGTGAAATCTCGATGCTGGTCGGGGTGCACAAGGTTCTCCTCGGGTCTCATCCGCTTAGATGCGGACAAGCCCGTGGATCTATGGCGTCGATCTCGGACTCGCCGATCATCAGCCGGACGACGCCCGAGCGGGCTGCCGCGGGATCGCGTGGCGCCCTACCCGGTCAGTCACGCTCCAGGTCGAGCAGCCCGCGCCGGAAGGCGACGGCGACGGCCGCCGCCCGGTCGTTGACGCCGAGTTTCGTGTAGATGTGCAGCAGGTGCGACTTGACCGTGGCCTCGCTGATGAACAGCCGTGCGGCCACTTCGCGGTTGGTGGTGCCCTGGGCGACAAGGTCCAGGATCTCCAACTCCCGCGCGCTCAGCGGCTCGGCCGGCGCGCGCACCTGCCCGAGCAGGCGGGTCGCGACCGACGGGGAGAGCACGGCCTCGCCCCGCGCAGCCGTACGGACGGCTCGGACGAGGTCGTCGCGCTGGGTGTCCTTGAGCAGGTAGCCGGTGGCCCCGGCCTCGACGGCGGGCAGGACGTCCTTGTCGGTGTCGTACGTGGTGAGGACGAGGACCCGGGCGGTGATCCCGAGCCGGGCGAGCTCCCTGATGGCCGTGACACCGTCCATGTTCGGCATGCGAAGGTCCATGAGGATCACGTCCGGGTCCAGTGCCCGGGCCAGGTCGACGGCCTGCGCGCCGTCGGCGGCTTCGGCGAGCACCTCGAAGCCCGGGTCGCTGGCGAACATGCCGCGGATGCCGTCGCGGACGATGGGATGGTCGTCGGCGATCAGCAACCGGATCGGACGTTCAGCCACGCGTCACCGCCGGAACACTGGCGGAGATCGCGGTGCCGCCGCCCGGCTCTGACTCGATCGCCAGCGTGCCCGCCAGGCGGTTCACCCGCTTGCGCATCGAGGCCAGCCCGAAGCCGCCACCGTCGCGGACGCGCTCGGGGTCGAATCCGGCGCCGTCGTCGCGTACGTCCAGGGTGACCACATCCTCCATGTACGACAGGGTCAGCCCGACCCGCGACGGGCCCGCGTGCTTGGCCGCGTTGGCCAGGGCCTCCTGCGCCGTGCGGAGCAGTGTCTCCTCCACCTCGGGATGCATGGGACGGACCGTACCAGTCGTGGTGAAGTCAGCCCGCACCTCGTTGAGCTCGCTCCACCGGGCCACGACCTCGCGCAGCGCCTCGGGCAGCGGCGCCGACTCCAGCTCGCCGGGCCCGACCGCGTGGACGGAGCGCCGGGCCTCGGCCAGGCTCTCCCGCGCCAGCCGTACGGCGTTGTCCACGTACCGCTGCCAGTCGTCGGCCTGCCTGGCCGCCTGGAGTTGGGTGATGATGCCGGTCAGGCCCTGCGCGAGGGTGTCGTGGATCTCCCCCGCCATGCGCTGCCGCTCGTCCAGCACGCCCGCCTCCCGCGCCTGGAGCAGCAACTGGGCATGGAGACCGGCGTTCTCCCGCATCGCCTCCTCGAGTTGCGCCACCATTCGGGTCCGCTCGTCGCTGCGCTCGGCGGTGATCTCGCCGACGAAGCTGAACAGGCCGACCACGGCCACGATGGCGACGGTGAAGAGCAGATAGGTGAGGATCCCGGAAGGGGTCAGGTCGGGCGGCCCATCGTTGTAGGCCGCGACACTGATCGCCGCCGTGGCGGTCACTCCGACGAACCGCCACATCCCCTTCAGGTACTGCCACGAGTGAAGGTAGCCGGTGAAACCGAAGAAAGCGGCGAACCACACCCCCTGCGTACAGAGCACTCCGATCACCACCACGAGCCCGGCCACGTAGACCGCGCCTCGCGGCACCAGCCAGATCCAGGCGGCGGCCATCCCGGCCAGAGCGACGGGCACCCACGACCAGCCGTCGGTGAGGAGGGCCAACACCGTGGAGATCATCAGCAGGACGTACGGAGCCGCCGCCATCTGGCGTTGCAGAAGCCGTTCCCACCGGTCGAGCCGCCCCGTCATGCTTCACTCCCAGCGGAAGAACCGGGCTGCGGCGATGCTGATGACCAGCGCGTACGCGGCCAGCACCATCAGGAGCAGCGGATCAGGCGCGCCCCCCGCCCAGACATCCTGCAAGCTCTGCCGGAAAGCGCCCAAAGGAGTGTATTCGCCGACAGTGGCCAAGATAACCGGCATCTGGTCCTTGGGCTGCATCAGCCCGGCGAGGAAGGCCATCGGAAAGTACAGCAGGACACCCCACCCGTTGGCGGTCCGCCCGTTCGGAGCCAGAGCCGCGATGAGCAGCCCGATGGCGAACATCGCCGCCGTACCGAGCAGGAACGCCACCGCGACCAGCAACCCCCGGGAGGGCAGGTGAGCCCCCAGCATGGTGCCCGCGACGGTCATCAGCAGGCCACAGGCGACCACCGCCAGCACGAGCTGCAGGAGCAACTGCACCACCAGCATGTTCGCCGGACGCACTGGGGTGGCGGAGAGCCGGCGCAGGATGCCCCGCTCGCGATAGGTGGCCAGAGTGGTCGGCAGCAGGTAGAGCCCCACGAGCCCCACGGCGATGGCCAGCGCCATCGGCAGCAGCACGGTGTCACCCGGTTCGAGGGAGCTCCCGAAGACCACCAGGATGAACAGCGGGATGAGCAGCGAGAACATCGCGCCCGGCTCCCTGGTCAGCAGCTTCAACTCGACGATGGCCAGCTTGGTCATGATTGTCTCCGTCAGTGGTTGGGGTCGAACGAACGGCCGGTCAGGGCGACGAAGGCGTCGTCGAGGGTGCGCTTGTCGATGCGCAGATCGCTGACCAGGATGTGGTGCCGGGCGAGCGACGCGGTGACGGTCGTGGCGAAATCACCGCGGCCCGTGACGACCACCCGGTTTCCGGTCCTGCTCACCCCGGTCACGCCGGGCAGCTCCCCCAGCTCGACCAGGTCACCGCTCACCAGCGTGAACCTCATGTGATGCTCGGCGTCGCCCCCGCCGATCAACCCGTCCGGGGTGTCGATCGCGACGACCCGGCCACCGTCGAAGACGGCGACCCGGTCGCAGAGCTCCTCCACCTCGTCCATGAAATGGCTGACCAGCACCACCGTCACACCGCTCGCACGAACCTGCTTGATCAGCTCCCAGGTCGTACGGCGGGCCTGCGGGTCGAGCCCCGTGGTCAGCTCGTCGAGAAAGGCCACCCGCGGATCGCCGACCAGCGCCAGGGCGATGAACAACCGCTGCTTCTGCCCCCCCGACAGCTTCCCGAACCGGGCGTCGCGCTTGTCGGCCAGCCCCCACTCCTCCAGCAACCGCCTCCAGTCGCGCGGCCTGGCGTAGAAGGAGGCGTAGAGGTCCAGCGCCTCCCACACCTTGATGTTCTCCGGCAACTGCGTGTGCTGGAGCTGCACCCCGATCCGCTCCCGCAGCTCCCGCCCATCCTTGACCGGATCCAACCCCAGCACCCTGACCGACCCGGCATCGGGCCGGCGCAGTCCTTCCACACACTCGACGGCGGTGGTCTTGCCGGCGCCGTTGGGCCCGAGGATGCCGAAGATCTCGCCCTCCTCCACGGAGAACGACACCCCGTCCAGAACCGTCAGCTCTCTGTACCGCTTGCGCAGGTCGGTGACCTCGATGACTGCCATGGCTCAAGCATCTTGCGCCCACTCCTCGGGCGAATCGGCCCGTCAGCCAGGTTCCTCCCGGTACGCGGCTGACCCTGGAATCCACCGATCGGTTGATGCCGGGTACGCGAGTTTTCCGGTACACGGCAGCCGGCCGTTTCAGGTGGCGGTGTACTGCGCGGCGTACTCCTCGGATGGGGCGATCGGCGTGATGACGTCGATCAGCACGCCGTTGGGGTCCGGCACGATGAAGTGCCGCTGGCCGAAGTCCTCGTCGCGCAGCGGCAGCTCCGGAGTCAGCCCCTCGCCGACGACCAGGCGCTCCCACTCGGCGTCGACGTCGGCCACCTCGACGTTGAGCAGCAGTCCCGCGACCGGCCGCCGGTAGGCCTGCGGCAACGTCTGATGAGTGTGGTCGAGCAGCGCCAGCTCGTGGGAGCCGCGGCGCAGGCTCACGTACCAATCGGCTTCGAACGTCACCTCGAAGGCGAACAGCCGCACGTAGAAGTCCTTCGATTCGGCCACCTTGGCCGTGCAGATCACCGGATAGAAGCCGGTCAGGTCCATGACTCTCCCTTTCACATACCATCGGTATGTGACGGTACGGTAGTTCGCGTACTCTCGGTATGTCAATGTGAGGGGCATGGTGACCAGAGCGGAGCAGAGGGAGCGCACCAGACGGACACTGGTCGCCGAGAGCAGGCGCCTGTTCGCCGCCAAGGGCTACGCCGCGGTGGGTCTGGCGGAGATCGTGCGCGAGTCCGGAGTGACCAAAGGAGCGCTCTACCACCATTTCGAGGGCAAGGCCGACCTCTTCCGCGCCGTCCTGGACGAGGTGCAGCAGGAGGTGGCGGGCCGGGTGGTCGCGGCGGCCGAGGCGGCGGGAGATCCGTGGGCCCGGTTCAAGGACGGGTGCGCGGCCTTCGTGACCGCGAGCGCCGACCCCGAGATCCAGCGGATCATGCTGATCGACGGGCCGGCGGTGCTCGGCTGGAACGACTGGCGGGCGATGGACGAGGGCGCCTCCGCCAAACACCTGGCCGAGGCGCTCACCGACCTCGTCGAGAGCGGCACGATCCCCGACCAGCCGATCGCGCCGCTGACCCACCTGCTGTCGGGAGCGATGAACGAAGCGGCCCTGTGGCTGGCCCAGACCGCCGCCCCCGGCGACCTGACCGCCACACTCGCGGCGCTGTCTCGCCTGCTGGAGTCACTGCGCGCGCCCTGACGTCCCTGGTCCGGAGCCGCCGATCCGGCGCGCGCGGTCGATGTCGGCTCGTTCCATCTCGTCCAGCGACAGTTCGACGGCGGCCAGCGCCTGCTCCAGCAGGGGAAGCAGGCGGTGTCTGAGGGCGCGGATCCTGCGGTTGGTGGAGGCGACCTCGGCCGCCACGACGCGTACGGCTTCCGCGGCGATCGCGTGCTCCAGCCCGGCGCGCAGGGCGGCACGGTAGGCGTCCTCGGCGGGAACGAGCGCGGTGGTGACCGGGAGGGGAGCCGCCGCGCCCGGTTCGGGGAACGCGCACGAGACCCGCGCCGGATAGCCCGTCCCCACGGCGTCGGCCCAGTGCACGTGCACCTCGGCGAGGTCGTCGCCGGCCGCCAGGCGCACCGCCCGCCGGCCACCGAGCCGGGTCACGCGGCGGAGCCATTCGTCGGCCGCCCGGCACGCGGCGGACCACTCCGCCTCGGTCCGTGCCGCGTTCCGGGCGAGCCGGTCCTGCTCCCGCCGCAAGATCCACAGCTTCTTGTCGAGCACGTCGAGCCCGTGCCGGACCGCGGGCAGGCGGCGACGCAGCCACATCGCCCCGCCCGGCCAGGCGGGATCCGCAGTCTCATGACTCTCCCTCGTATCCCGCTTCCAGCGCCTCCTCGCTGAGCATCGACAGTTCGCCGCGGCAGCACGGAGACCACCTGCCAGGCCCGTTCGAACGTCTCCTCCAGGGTGCGGACCTCGTCGGGCCGCTGGGCCAGCAGGCGAGTCCGGAAGGCCTCCGCCATGGCCAGGTAGCGGCGGTCGGCCGGGCTCAGCGCGCTCTCCCCCACCACGTCGGCGAGTTCGCCGGCCTGCCGGGCGCGGGACAGCCCGCCTGAATCTGCGCGGCCAGGTCCAGATGCTCGGGCCGGGTCCGTCCCGCGCCCACCCCCGCGCGCATCATGCGGGAGAGGGACGACAACGGATCGATGTGCGGGTACGAGGTGACCTCACGGCTCAGCAGAATCTGGCCTTCGGTGAGGTCGGGCACGGGATGGGTGATGTCTCCGGCGGGCATGCTCAGCACCGGCAGCACGGTGACGGAGCCGGGACGCCCCCGGATCCGGCCGCACCGCTCGTAGATGGAGGCCAGGTCGCTGTAGAGATAACCGGGGTAGGCCCGGCGGGCCGGAATCTCGCCACGGGCGGTCGACACCTCGCGCAGCGCCTCGCAGTAGCTCGTCATGTCGGCCAGCACGACGAGAACGTGACGGCGCAGGACGAACGCCAGATGCTCGGCCACGGTCAGCGCTATCCGCGGCGTGAGCAGCCGTTCGATCACGGGGTCGCCGGCGAGGTTGAGCAGCACCGTCAGCTCCGCGGCCGACGAACGCGTCTCCAGGATGTCGCGCACCGTCCCCGCGTCGCCATGGGTCAGTCCCATGGCGGCGAAGATCACGCTGAACGGCGCGTCACCGGTATGGGCCTGGGCGGCCACCTGGGCGGCGAACTCCAGGTGGGGCAGGCCGCTTTCGGCGAAAACGGCAATCTTCTGGCCGCGGACCAAGGTGGTCAGCGCGTCGACGGCGGAGACCCCGGTGATCATGGGTTCGGCCGGAGGTTCCCGCACCGTGGGATTCATCGGGAAGCCGGCCACGGGGGCGCTGTCGTGGCCGAAGACCGGCGGGCCGCCGTCAAGGGGCCGGCCGCGCCCGTTGCAGACGCGTCCCCGCCATCCGGCCCCGACCGGGATGCGCAGCGGGCTCCCCGCGAAGGTGACCCGGGTCGTCTCCGCCCTGAGTCCTCCGGTGCCCTCAAGGACCTGGACGACGGCGAGATCGCGATCGACGTCCAGGACGAGGCCGTGCCTGCGCTCACCGGACTCCAGCGTGATCGTGGCGTACTCGTCCCAGCCGACGTTCTGGACGCCCTGGACGACGACGAGGGGGCCGCGTAGCTCGGCCACGTCGGTGTACTCGATCGGAGCCCACGTCGTCACCGCAGCGTCTCCAGATCGTTCAGCACGGTGTCGCGCCGTGCCTCGACCTCTTCCTCCGGCGCCTCCTTGGCGCGCAGGAGGGGAGAGAAGTCGCGATCTTCGACCGCGGCGGCGGGCACTCCCCGCTCGACCAGGTCCTGGCAGCGCGCCAGGACCGCCAGCAGCGCGTCGGCGATGAGAGCGGTCCGTTCGGGCCGGCAGTACGCGTCCAGACTGCTCAGCGAGCTCTGCCGCAGGAAGCCCTCCCGCAGCAGCCGCCCGGCCAGCAGGCCGATGCGCTCATGGGCGGGCAGCGCGCCTGCCCCCACCAGCTCGGCCAGCGCGGTCAACCGGTCGGCCTCGGCCAGCAGGCCGCCCACGCGCGCGCGGCGGGCGGCGGGCGGCGGGCGGCGTTCGCCTGGTCATCCCGGGTCAGGGCGTCGGCGTCGCGGGAGAAGGACTCGCGCCAGGAGATCGCCGGGTAGTGCCGCGCGTAGGCGAGGTCGCGGTCCAGGGCCCACAGCGTCCGCACGAACCGCTCCGTCTGCGCGGTGACGGGCTCGGTCAGATCTCCGCGTGTCGCCCCCGCGACCCACGAAGCGGTCATGATCGCTCATCGGCCAGGGACCTGACCAGGTCGGTCACCCGGGCCACCAGCTCCGGCATCCGGGCGGCCGAGCGCGTGCGGACCCCCTCAGCGGCGGCTGAGGGCGCCGACTCGGCCACCGTTTGATCGTGGTGCCGTCGAGCGAGAGCCGCCGACCGAGCACGCTCGGCATCCGCCTGCGCGTGGGCCGAGGCGACGATGGCCGCGGCCCGGTCGTGGGCGCGCGCCCGCATGCGGTCGCCACGGCGCTGGGCGCGTTCGCGCTCGTTCGCGCACGCGGCCTGGATGTCGGCGAGTGCGGAGAAGATCGGCTCCAGCTCCTCGGCCTGGTCGGCCACGTAGTCCTCGGGAACCCCTGCGGGCGCCGCCGCCCCGGGCACGCCGGAGGGGCGAAACCGGGCCAGGAAATCGCCCAGCCGGATCATCGCTCTCACCTCCCCGCCCCCCGTCACCTTGGGTCATGCCCCCGGCACAACCAACGGCCGGTCAGCACACGGCCGTATGTTGGCCAGGCCGCGGACCGACGGGTCAGCCCCGCGCGCCGCGCAGGCGCACGGCGGTGACCTTGTACTCCGGGCAGGAGGTCACGGTGTCGGCGTGATCGGAGGTGAGGGCGTTCGCCCGGCTGGACGGGAAGTGGAAGGTACAGAAGAGCTGGCCCGGCGCGACCTCCTCGGTGAGCCGGGCCGGAAGCGAAGCCTGCCCGTGCCGGCTTTCGACCAGCACCGTGTCGCCGTCGCGCACGGCGTGACGGGCGGCGTCGGCCGGGTGCAGGTCGAGGTGGTCCGAGGGGGCGAGCTCGATGGTGCCGGACCGCCTGGTCATGTTGCCGGAGTTGTAGTGCGCCCATCGGCGGCCGGTGATCAGGATCAGCGGATAGTCGTCGTCGGGGCTCTCGCCCGGCGGCAGGTAGGGGCGGGCGGCCAGCCGCGCCCGCCCGTCCGGCGTGGCGAATCCGTCCAGGTAGAGCTTGGCCTCCCCGGGATGTCCGGGGTCGGGGCACGGCCAGGGGATGGCGCCTTCGCGATCGAGCCGCTGGTGCGATATCCCGGCGAACACCGGCGCCACCTGGCCGCATTCGGCCAGCGCCTCGGCGGGGGTCGGGCAGCCCAGGTCGGCACCGTAGGCGGCGGCGATCGCGTGCACAATGGCGAAGTCCGTGCGTGCCTGGCCGGGGGGAGCCAGGGCGGGCCGTACGCGCTGGAAGCGCCGGTCGAAGTTGACGAAGGTGCCGTCCTTCTCCAGCCAGGACGCGGCGGGCAGGACCACGTCGGCGTGGCGGGCGGTCTCGGACAGGAACAACTCCTGGCTGATGACCAGTGGGCAGGACTCCAGTGCCTCGATGACCTGGTTGGTGTCAGGGTCGGTGGCGCACACGTCCTCCCCGACGATCCACAGCACCCGCAGGGCCCCTGAGCGTGCCGCCGCGAACATCCTCGGGATGCGCAGGCCCTCGTGGTCGGCCAGCCGGGCACCCCACACCCGCTCGGCCCGCCCACGCGCGACGCCGTCGGTGACCCGGCCGTAGCCGGGCAGCAGATCGGGCAGGGCGCCCATGTCGGAGGCCCCCTGGACGTTGTTCTGCCCTCTGAGGGGGTTCACGCCGAACCCGTGATCGGTGCCGACCGCGCCGCGCAGGATCGCCAGGTTCGCCAGGGTACGAACGCCGTCGGTGCCGTGCAGGTGCTCGGTCACGCCGAGCCCGTAGACGATGGCCGGCCGCTCGGCCACCCCGTACAGACGGGCCGCCGCGACCAGATCCGCCGCGGGCACGCCGGTGATCGAGGCCACCCGGTCGGGCGGGTAGCCGGCGAGCATCGCGGTCAGCTCCGGCAGCCCACTGGCGCGGTGCCGCAGGAATTCCTCATCGACCAGGCCGTCCGTGAGCAGCACGTTGGCGAGCCCGTTGAACAGGGCGACGTTGGTCCCTGGGCGGGGCCGCAGGTGCACGTCGGCGTGGCCCGCGAGCCCGACGGCCCGGGGGTCGACGACGACCAGCCGCGTGCCGTGCAGCACTCGCTGAAGCAGCCGCGCCCCGACGACCGGGTGCGCCTCGACGGGATTCGCGCCAACCACGAGCAGGCAGTCGGCGCGCTCCACGTCCTCGAAGGCGTCGGTGCCGCCGGACAGGCCGAACGCGGCGGTCAGTCCGGCGGCGGACGGAGAGTGGCACAGCCGCGAGCAGTTGTCGACGTTGTTGGTGCCGATGACGACTCGCATGAACTTCTGGATCAGGTAGTTCTCCTCGTTGGTGGCCCTGGCCGAGGTGATCGCCGCCACCGCGTCGGGGCCCGCCTCGGTCACCGCGGCCCGCAGCCCGCGGGCGATGTGGCCGAGCGCCTCGTCCCAGCTCACCGGCTCCAGGCCGGACCGGCGGCGCAGCAGCGGCTGCATGATCCGCTCAGGAGAGCGCAGGAACCCGTGGGCGAAGCGGCCCTTGACGCACGCGTGTCCCCGGTTGACCGGGCCGTCCGCGGCGGGGCGCACCGCGGCGACCTCACCCTCCCGGGTCAGCACGTCGAGCGCGCAGCCGACGCCGCAGTATCCACAGGTGGTACGCGTGCGGGTGAACGCGGCCAGGTGAGTGCCGATCGGCAGCCCCGGTTCGGTGAGGGCGCCGGTGGGGCAGGTGTCCACGCAGCCTCCGCACGCGACGCAATCCGATGCGGCCCAGGGGCCACCGGTGCCGGGCGCGACCACCGTCTCCGAGCCGCGCCCCACCAGCGTGAGCGCGAACGTGCCCTGGACCTCGGCGCACATGCGTACGCAGCGACCGCAGGCGATGCACAGATCCCGGTCGAGATGGACGAACGGATGAGAGTGGTCCAGGCCCCTGCCGGCACCGCCTTGCGCGGCTTCCGGCCCGATGCCCAGGGCCCCGCACACCCGGGCCAGTTCCCCATCCCCCTCCAGCGCCCGCGGCGGAAGCGCTGAGACGATCACCTCCACGGCGTCACGGCGCAACCGGCGCAGGTCCTCTTCCTCGACACTCACCTGGGCGCCGTCGACGGCGGGGGTCACACAGGCCGCGACGACTCGCCCGTCGAGCCGTACCAGGCAGGCCCGGCAGGAGCCGGCGGGCGTCAGCCGCTCGTCATGGCAGAGCGTGGGCAGATCGACGCCCGCCGCGCGTAGCGCCGCCAGCACCGACGCCTCCCCCGGGAGATCGACGACGGCCCCCTCCACCGTGACCCTCATCCGCCCCACCCCCGCAACCGATCCCCGTAGGCGCGGACCAGGCTCCGCACCGCGTGCGGCAGCCGACGACCGAACGCACACAGACTGGCCTCGCTCATCACGTTCAGCATGCGGGTGTAGGAGTCACCCGGTGGGGCGCCGGACCTGGCCTGCTCCAGCCCGTGACGGGAGCCGACCCGGCACGGCGAGCAGGCGCCGCAGCTCTCCGCCGCGCCGAACCCCCACACGTGCCGCAGCACGTCCAGCGGCTCCAGCCGCCGGTCGACGGCCACCAACCCGGCATGCCCCAGCGCGGCACCGTAACCCGCCAGCCCCGCCTCCGTGAGCGGCACATCGAGATCCTCTTCCGCCAGGAACCCACCCAGCGGGCCGCCGACCTGCAGCACACCGAGGTCGGCCCCCTCCCGCAAGCCGCCGCCCAACTCGGTGACGATCCACCGCACCGGCACGCCGAGCTCGACCTCGTAGCAGCCGGGCCGGGCGAACCGCTCCGACAGGCAGACCAGCTTCGTACCGGTCTCCCCGGGCGCGCCCCGGCGGGCGTAGGCGCCGCCACCTCGGCTGACGATCCACGGCACCGCGGCCAGCGTCTCGACGTTGTTGACCACCGTCGGCGCACCCCACACCCCCTGGCTCGTCGGGTACGGCGGGCGCGCCCGCGCACAACCGCGACCGCCTTCCAGCCCCGCGATCAGCGCCGTCTCCTCGCCCGCGACATAGGAACCGGCGCCGGCCACCACCTCCACGTCCAGATCCACGTCACTGCCGTGCACCCCTCGGCCCAGGTGCCCATCGGCGCGCGCCTGCTCCACGGCCTGCCGCATCGCCGCCAGCGCCCGCGGATACTCCGAACGCACCAGGATCAGACCTCGGCGGGCCCCGCTGGCGAAGCAGGCCAGCGCCAGCCCTTCCAGCACCCGCGCCGGGTCGGCCTCCATCAGCAGCCGGTCGGCGTACGAGCCGGGATCGCCCTCGTCGCCGTTGGCGATCACCACCGTGTCCGGAGAGCCGCCCGCCGCCGCCCACTTGGCCGCCACGGGAAAGCCCGCGCCGCCCCGGCCCCGCAGGCCTGAGGCCCCGACCTGCGACCGCACCCACTCCGGCGAGCGCCGGCCGACGGTCTCCATCCAGCTCCGCCACGCGGCTTCACCTGCCACGATCCCCGCCAGCACGACCGTGTCGCCGGTGGCGTCAGCCGCCGGGATCGGCGGTGCCTGCGGGCGCGCATGTCCGGCCACCTGGTCGACGACATCCGGGCCGACACAGGGGGTCTCCCCGTCCAGGCAGGCGGGGCCGGCGTAGCAGTAACCGAGGCAGCGGACCGTCCGCAAGGAGACGCCCCCGTCCCGATCGGGACCCTCATCGGCCATGACGCCGAGCACGTCCTGGATGGCGGGCAGCTGCCGGCCCGCCTGAGCCGCGAAGCACGCGGTCGCGGTGCAGACCCGCACGTGGCGGTCGCCGTGCGGGATGGCCAGGTCCGCGTAGAACGTGGCCGGCCCCAGCCCCGCCGCCGCGGGCAGCCCGAACCGTCCGGCCACCTCCGGCGCCCAGCTCCCAGGCCCTTCCCTGTGCTCCTCGGCACCTTCGGCAAGAGCCTCGATCAGGCGGACACCTGGCCGGCCGCGCCGCTCAGCCAGGGCGCGAAACGCATCGAAAGGATGGCATCACGAATTTCTACCTGCCCATTTCCCGGATAACAGACACACAGTGATGCGCTCAGGCCCCGGTGGGGGCGCGACCGTGATCGGCCGCGTACGCGGCGAACACCTCCGCGGGCTGGCCGTCCGTGTGGAGGAAACGCTGATCAAGGATGGTGGCGAGGTCTTCCAACGCACCGGCCAGCAGGGCGGCCGTCAGCCGCACATCTGCCCGTCGGGCCGTCTGCCCCAGCTGGGCGAGGTGAGTGGCATAGCCGATCGTGGCCGCCAGGGACGAGTGGTCCTCACCGTCATGGAAGTAGTAGCCCTCGGCGTACTGGGTGAAGTCGATACGGACACGCACCACCTCGGTCGCCAGGCTTCCCAGCAATGACGCACCCACGGCGCAGTCGAGCTGCCCCACGGACGGGTCCGTGCGGTGCAGCAGCGCCAACCGGATCGCGAGCACCCGCCGGCGGGTCAGCGTTGGGAAGATCTCCAGCACCCACGAGACAGTGGCCGTCAGGAGGACGAAGCCGATGAGAGCTTCCAGCGGCGAGGCCACGCGGAGCCAGCCTTCGGCAGGCACGATGTCCCCGAGCCCGAGGGTGGCGACCATGACGAGTGACAGGTAGATGGAGTCGAGTAGTTCCGGCTCCTGCGACAGGCCGGAACCAGGCGCGAAGGCGAATGCCTCCGGCATGTGCGGCCAGTAGACGATGGCCCAGCCCAGGATGATGGTGACGGCCCACATGCCGACCACCGTCACCATGGCGAGCGGACCGACGAGCCCGACCACCCGCCTGCGCGCCCGGAGACGCCCGGCCAGTTTCCACAACCCCGCCATGACGAGTCTGCTCAGGCCTCCGTGGCGGGTGGGGTGCCAGAGCGTGTGGAACAGGTCTCGTAGGGCGGCCATGATGAGCGCGGCTCCGAGCAGCGAGACCAACCACTCCATTCATCTCTCCCGCAGTGTCCTGTGGAGCGGGCGACCCCGCGCAGCCGGGGCCGAGGTGATCGGCCGCCCGAGCCGGGCCGCGCTTGGAGCTTAGGCCGCAGACCTGGCCGGCGAACGCAGACTCGCCGCATCGCCGGCGCACCCAGGCTGTCCGAGCGGCAGAATCCACCAGGACACCCGGACTACGTGCACGACGACGT
The DNA here is from genome assembly GCF_059358955.1 of Nonomuraea sp. CX421. Taxonomy (NCBI): domain Bacteria; kingdom Bacillati; phylum Actinomycetota; class Actinomycetes; order Streptosporangiales; family Streptosporangiaceae; genus Nonomuraea; species Nonomuraea sp. CX421. The sequence continues at coordinate 70,504 of NZ_JCADBK010000014.1, forward strand.
CTACGAGGACCCGGACGGTGTCAGCGGCTTCACCGATCAGAAATCCTCCGCCACGTCGTCAGTTCTGGTAGCCCCTCGCACCGGTGGAAGGATTGATGACCATGACCGACGTTAGACCGCTGGGCGTCGACGAGGCCACGTTTCTCGCGGCGGTCCGCTCAGGCGACACGGCGCGGTTCGCGCTTGTCACGGAGCGCCACCGGCGTGAGTTGCAGGTGCACTGCTACCGGATGCTCGCGAACTACGAGGACGCCCAGGACATGACGCAGGAGACGTTCCTGCGAGCGTGGAACAAGCGGGAGTCGTTCAAGGGCCACGCGACCCTGCGGACCTGGCTGTACCGGATCGCGACGAACGCCTGCCTCGACTTCCTGGAGAAGCGCAACGACCGCACACCCGTGCCTGCCGAGCTGCCGGGAGCGGGCTCGGAAGTGCACTACCTACAGCCCTACCCGGACCGGATCCTCCCGGAGGATCCGCAGGAGTCGGTGGTGGCCCGGGAGACGATCGAGCTGGCGTTCATCGTCGCCGTCCAGCACCTGCCGCCGCGGCAGCGGGCGGTGTTCATCCTGCGCGACGTCCTCGGCTGGCCGGCGCCGAAGGCCGCCGACGCCCTCGAGCTGACCGTCGCATCGGTGACCAGCGCACTGCAGCGGGCCCGTGTGACGATGCGCGAGCAGCTGCCCGACCGCCGCCTCGACTGGCGGCGCCCTGCCACGCATGAGCTGTCGGATGACGAGCGCGGCGTGGTGAAGTCGTATATCGACGCCCATGAGCGCAACGACCTCGACAGGCTGACGGCCCTGCTGCGCGACGACCTGCGCTTCACGATGCTGCCGGATCCGGGCACCTTGGTCGTCACGGCCAAGGACGCGGTGGACGGCTGGGTCTCCAGCGGGCTCTTCCAGCGCGGCTACGACGACTGGCGCTGCATCGCCACGACGGTCAACCGCATGCCTGCCGCCGTGCTGTACCTCCGCGGCCCCGACGACCCGGAGTACCGTTTGTTCAACATCGCGGTCCTGCACATCGTCGACGGGAAGGTCGCCGAGCTCACCGGATTCGACGCCTCCGACAAACCATGGCTGGACCTGCCCGCGACGCTGTGATCAGACAAGTCCCCATCGTCGACGAGTCCAGCGCGCGAACCCGATCTCCACCGGTGTGGCACCCGGCTGCTTGTCGGCGGTCGGCCAGTGGGAGCTCATCGCCTCCCACAGCTTGCGCCCATACAACGCCAGGCCCGTCGCGTCCACCCGGTCGGACCACCACTGGAACAGCTCGGCGCTCGGCGACGAGTCCGGTCCCTCCCCTTCGCTCCAGCCGAGGTCGTCGCCGGGCGCGGCGATGTAGCCGTCCAGGGTCACGTTCATGCCGAAGATCAGTTTTCGCATCGTGCCAGCCTTCCGTGAGTCGATCTCATACGTACGGACGGGCACGGCGTGAAACCTCATCTGTGCGCAGAAGCCCAGAGGTCAAAGGCCACCCTGGATGCCACCGTCAGCAGCATCGGCGCGCGGATGGGCGAGATCCGCACCGCCTTACAGCACCCGACCAACGGCCCCGCGTTCCGGGGCGGCCCGGCGATCGCGCTGTGGCGTCATGGATCGCATCTTTGAGACGTGACCGGATCGAGTGTCACGCAGTTTGTCACGCAGGCATCAAAAAGGCCGCTTACCGAAGATCGGATAGCGGCCTTTTGCCTGTTCAGTTGTGGTGGGGCTACCAGGACTTGAACCTGGGACCTCTTCCTTATCAGGGAAGCGCTCTAACCGTCTGAGCTATAGCCCCGCGCACACAGACCGTATCGCATCCCCGCCGGTGGGCGCGAATCGGTTGGTGGAACGAGGAAAAGCTTACCGTCTCCGGCGTGTTGTTCGCGCCGCACCCACCATGGGAGTGCGGCGCGAACAACACGCGGACCACGGACGACCGAGGACTACTCGGCCTCGCTGAAGGTCACCTCGACGCCGCCCACTAGGTCGGAGGCGACGTTGTAGATGACCGCTCCCAGGGTGGCCAGCGCGGTGATCAGCACGACGTTGACGGCGCCGATGAGCGCCGTGTAGCCGAGGATGCGCACCGGCTCGAACCAGGAGGCGATGTCGATGGGAATGGAGTTCTGGCCCTGCTCTCCCTGGCCGAGCTGGTTGACCAGGTCGACGAGCGAGTCGAACACGCCCAGAGCGGACAGCACGCCGTACAGCACGGCGACCGCCACGAAAAGCACCACGAAGCAGACGATCGACACCACGAAGCTGAACTTCATGGCCGACCACGGCTCGATGCGGCGCAGCACCAGGTGTGCCTTACGGGGCAGGCGGGCTCCCGAGTTGGAAGACTTCTTCCGTGGGAGCTCGACCAGCGGAGGAGGAGCCTCGGAGGTGAGCGACGGACGGGCTCGGGCCGTCTCGTTGCCCTGCCCGTCGCTCGGCGGGGGCTTGACCGGAGCCGGCTGAGTGGCCGGCACCTTGTGCACCGCCGTCGCGTTGTTGTCCTCGGGGCGCTGGTCGCGGGTCTCGGGCTCGCTGGGTTTCTTGGGCTGGCCGTTGTCCCGAGCAACCGCCTTGATCCTGGCGCTGGGGCTAGGGCTACCGCCACCCTGGGCGCTCATGACTTACTCTCCTCCCCCGTCTTCCTCAATGTCCACCGCAGCCTCCATCGACTCGGCGTTCCGGGCGAGGGCTACCACACTGTCGCCTTCGGCGAGATTCATCAATCGCACTCCCATGGTCTGGCGGCCGGACTGCTTGATCTCGCCGGCACTCGTCCGGATCACCCCGCCAGCGGATGTGATCGCGAAGACCTCATCCTCCGGGTTGACCATGACGGCTCCGACCAGCTTGCCACGAGAGCTCACGATTTTCGCAGTCAGCACGCCCTTACCACCACGACCTTGAACCGGATACTGCTCAACCGGTGTTCGCTTCGCGTACCCGGCCTTGGTGGCGATAAGCACATCTTGTCCGTCTGCGATCCTATTCATTGCGAGAAGTTCGTCGCCTTCAAGGAATCGCATGCCGATGACGCCGCTCGTCGCCCGGCCCATCGGCCGCAGTGCCTCGTCGGAGGCGGTGAAGCGGATCGACTGCGCGCCCTTGGAGACGAGCAGCAGGTCGTCCTCCTCGGAGACCAGGCGGGCGCCGATGACCTCGTCGTCGTCGCGCAGGTTGATCGCGATGAGGCCGCCGGACCTGGGGGAGTCGTACTCCGACAGGCGGGTCTTCTTGACCAGGCCACTGCGGGTCGCCAGCACGAGGTAGGGGGCGACGTCGTAGTCACGCAGGTCGAGGACCTCCATGACCGTCTCGTTGGGCTGCATGGCCAGCAGGTTGGCCAGGTGCATGCCCCGCGCGTCGCGGCCGGAGTCGGGCAGTTCGTACGCCTTGACCCGGTAGACCCGGCCCTTGTTCGTGAAGAACAGCAGCCAGTGGTGGGTTGAGGTGACGAAGAAGTGGTCGACGATGTCGTCCTGGCGCAGCTGCGCCCCGCGCACGCCCTTGCCGCCGCGCTTCTGCGCCCGGTAGAGGTCGGTGCGGGTGCGCTTGGCGTAGCCGCCGCGGGTGATGGTGACGACGATGTCTTCCTCGGCGATGAGGTCCTCGATCGACATGTCGCCGTCGTAGGCGGTGATCTCGGTACGCCGGTCCTCGCCGAAGCGGGCGACGATCTCGGCGAGCTCGTCACCGACGATCTGCCGCTGCCGCGACTCGGAGCCCAGGATGTCGAGATAGTCGGCGATCTGCGTCATCAGGTGGTCGTACTCGTCCTGGATCGCCCGCCGCTCCAGGGCGGCGAGCTTGCGCAGCTGCATGTCGAGGATGGCCTGCGCCTGGATCTCGTCGATCTCCAGCAGGCCCATCAGGCCCTGCTGTGCGGCGGCGGCCGACTCGGACGCGCGGATCAGGGCGATGACCTCGTCGAGCCGGTCGAGCGCCTTGAGCAGCGCGCGCAGGATGTGGGCGCGCTCCTCGGCCTTACGCAGGAGGTAGCGCGTCCGGCGGACGATGACCTCGATCTGGTGGGCCACGTAGTGCGTGATGAACTGGTCGAGCCGCAGCGTGCGCGGCACCCCGTCGACCAGGGCCAGCATGTTGGCGCCGAAGGTGTCCTGGAGCTGGGTGTGCTTGTAGAGGTTGTTGAGCACGACCTTGGCGACGGCGTCGCGCTTGAGCACGATCACCAGGCGCTGCCCGACGCGGGACGACGACTCCTCGCGGACGTCGGCGATGCCGGTCACCCTGCCCTGCTTGACCAGCTCGGCGATCTTGAGGGCGAGGTTGTCCGGGTTGACCTGGTAGGGGAGCTCGGTGACGACGAGGGCGTGGCGGCCCTTGTTGTCCTCCTCGACCTCCACGACGGCCCGCATGGTGATCGAGCCGCGGCCGGTGCGATAGGCGTCCTCGATGCCGCGCCGGCCGACGATCAGCCCGTGGGTCGGGAAGTCGGGGCCCTTGACCCGGGCCATGGCCGCTTCGAGCAGCTCCTCGTCGGAGGCCTCCGGGTGCTCCAGCGCCCACTTGACGGCCTCGGCCACCTCGCGCAGGTTGTGCGGGGGGATGTTGGTGGCCATGCCGACCGCGATGCCGCCCGCGCCGTTGACGAGCAGGTTGGGGAAGCGGGCCGGCAGGACGACCGGCTCCTGCGAGCGTCCGTCGTAGTTGGGCTGGAAGTCGACGGTGTCCTTGTCGATGTCGCGCAGCATCTCCATGGCGATGGGCGCGAGCTTGCACTCGGTGTAGCGCATCGCCGCGGGCGCGTCGTTGCCCGGAGAGCCGAAGTTGCCCTGCCCGTCGACCAGCGGATGACGCAGCGACCACGTCTGGGCGAGCCGTACCAGCGTGTCATAGATCGAGGTGTCGCCATGGGGGTGGTAGGAGCCCATGACGTCACCGACGACGCGCGAGCACTTGAAGTAGCCGCGGTCGGGGCGGTAGCCGCCGTCGTACATCGCGTAGAGGACGCGGCGGTGCACCGGCTTGAGACCGTCACGCACATCGGGCAGCGCACGCGACACGATGACCGACATCGCGTAGTCCATGTAGCTGCGCTGCATCTCGGTCTGGATGTCGACCGGTTCGACGCGTTCCGGCGAAGCTGGAGGCGGAGTGTTCACTTCCGTCACGTGTAAAGATCCTTTTCTGGTGTACGGCTGTCGCTACACGTCCAGGAAACGGACATCTCGCGCATTGCGAATGATGAAGGCCCTGCGCGCCTCGACGTCCTCACCCATGAGCACGCTGAACATCTCGTCGGCCTGGGCGGCGTCGTCGAGCGTGGCCTGCAGCAGGATGCGGGTCGCGGGGTTCATGGTGGTCTCCCACAGCTGGTTGGCGTTCATCTCGCCGAGACCCTTGAAGCGCTGGACACCGTCGTGCCCGCGCGGGTCGCGCTTGCCCCGGGCGATGCCCTCCTGGATGATCGCGTCGCGCTCACGATCGGAGTAGGCGTAGGAGGCGTCGTCGCCCTTACGGTCCCACTTGATCTTGTAGAGCGGCGGCTGCGACAGGTAGACGTGACCGCCCTCGATCAGCGGCCGCATGAACCTGAACAGCAGCGTCAGCAGCAGCGTGGTGATGTGCTGGCCGTCGACGTCGGCGTCGGCCATCAGGATCAGCTTGCTGTAGCGCAGTTTGCCGATGTCGAACTCGTCGTGCACGCCGGTGCCCATCGCCGTGATCAGCGACTGGACCTCGATGTTCTGCAGGACCTTGTCGACCCTGGCCTTCTCCACGTTGAGGATCTTGCCGCGGATCGGCAGGATCGCCTGGAAACGCGAGTCGCGGCCGCCCTTGGCCGAGCCGCCGGCGGAGTTGCCCTCGACGATGAACAGCTCGCACTTGCTGGGGTCGTTCCACTGGCAGTCGGCCAGCTTGCCCGGCAGCCCGCTGCCCGACTCGAGCAGCGACTTGCGCCGCGTCAGGTCACGGGCCTGACGCGCCGCGAGCCGGGCCCTGGCGGCCTGCAGCGACTTGTTGATGATGTCCTTGGCCTCACCGGGGTTGCGCTCGAACCACGCGCGCAGGTGGTCGTTGCACGCCTTCTGGACGAACGACTTGGCCTCGGTGTTGCCCAGCTTGGTCTTGGTCTGGCCCTCGAACTGGGGGTCGGCCAGCTTGATCGAGACGATCGCGGTCAGGCCCTCGCGGACGTCCTCACCGGAGAGGTTCTCGTCCTTGCCCTCCTTGAGGAACTTCTGCTCGCGGGCGTAGCGGTTGACGATCGACGTCAGCGCCGCACGGAAGCCCTCCTCGTGGGTGCCGCCCTCGGCCGTGTTGATGGTGTTGGCGAAGGTGTAGACCGACTCGGAGTAGGAGTTGTTCCACTGCATGGCGATCTCGACCGAGGCGCCGTCGCCGTGCTCCTCGAAGTCGATCACCGAGGCGTGCGCCGGCTCCTTCTTGGAGTTGAGGTGCTTGACGAAGTCGGACAGACCGCCCTCGTAGTGGTATTCGACCCTGACCGGCTCGCCGTTGATGTGGTCGGGCCGCTCGTCCGTCAGGACGATCGTGAGGCCCTTGTTGAGGAAGGCCATCTCCTGGAAGCGGCGCGAGAGCGTCTCGAAGTTCCACGTGGTGGTCTCGAAGATCTCGGGGTCGGCCCAGAACGTGATCATGGTGCCGGTCTCGTCGGTCTCCTCGCCCTGGGCCAGCGGCGCGGTCGGCTTGCTGCGCTCGAAGCGCTGCCGCCAGTAGTGGCCGTTCTGCTTGACCTCGACGTCCATGGCCGACGACAGCGCGTTGACGACGGCCGAGCCGACGCCGTGCAGGCCGCCGGAGACCGCGTAGGACTTGCTGTCGAACTTGCCGCCCGCGTGGAGCGTGGTCAGCACGACCTCCACCGCGGACCGCTTCTCGACCGGGTGAATCCCGGTCGGTATGCCACGGCCGTTGTCCACGACACGCACGCCGTTGTCGGCCATGAGCGTGACGTCGATGCGGTCGGCGTGACCTGCCAGAGCCTCGTCCACAGCGTTGTCCACGATCTCGTAGACAAGGTGGTGGAGACCCCGCTCGCCGGTTGAACCGATATACATACCCGGGCGCTTGCGAACCGCCTCAAGCCCTTCGAGTACGGTGATTGAGCTAGCGTCGTAGGACAAGTGCCAAATCCTCCTGCCGCGGACACGCGGCGGGGGAGGCGTCACATGCGTAGCTGAGCTGCCCCTGCCGTGCCCGTCACCGTCGTGAGTGCCCCGTTGCGCTCGCCACCCGGGGGAGTCGGCGCGTCGCATGCGCGCCAGGGGTGACACGCAAGCGGACGTGTCCGGAATCCGCTTTCATTCTACCGGCTCCAGACGCCCAAGGTGGCATTGAACGCGCCTGTGGCGGCCTCTAGCTCGTTTTCCCCCCGTTTGGAGCTCCCCCACACGGGACCGGGGGTCATCGCGTCTGCGGCTCTCTGATCGGTTTCCGGAGTGTACGGCTCAGCCGTACGTGTCTCCGGGCCCCTTGCTGCCGGTGACCCGGAGCCCGCCGGCCGGACGGGGGGCGTTGAGCGGCCCCCTGACCTTGACCTTCGTCACCGTGCCGTCGCCCAGCTCCTCGTTGAGCCGGCGCACCAGGGTGCGCGCGAGCAGGCGGACCTGCGTCGCCCACGCCGTGGAGTCGGCGACGATCAGCACCTCACCGTCGTCGAACGACTCGGGCTTGGTGTGCGCGGCCAGGTCGGGCCCCACGATGTCGGGCCAGCGCCCGAACACCCCGCCGACGGCCGCGGACCGCTCCCAGCCCCGCTCGGCCAGCAGATCCATGATCGCGCGTCCGAAAAGCTGGGGATCGCCGGCGTCCCTGCGGGCGCCGGCCGCCTTGCGCCGGGGCTCGCGGCGGGGGAGTTGCCCGCGTTTGGCGGCGTCGGCCTTGGCCTGGGCGAGCTTCTCCCTGGCCATGGCGGCCCCCCTGGCCGTGGGATTGTCGTCACCGGACACGGGTCACGCTCCCTTCGGCGACGTCGAATCGGGCACCGATCAGCTCGGGCGGCACGTCGTCCGCCACAGCGGCGGTGATCAGAACCTGCTCGGCGGGCGCGACGATCTCGGCGAGGCGGCGCCTGCGCTGGCTGTCGAGCTCGGCGAAGACGTCGTCGAGGATCAGCACCGGATCGCCGCCGTCGGCGCGGAGCAGGTCGTAGGCGGCCAGGCGCAGCGCCAGCGCGAACGACCACGACTCGCCGTGGCTCGCGTAGCCGCGGGCCGGCAGATCGCCGATGCCGAGGATCAGATCGTCGCGGTGTGGGCCGACGAGGGTGACCCCCCGCTCCAGCTCCGCCGGGCGGACCTCCAATAGCCGCTCGCGCAGCCGCTCCTCAAGGGTTTTCCCCAAGTCTGTGGATAACGTCTGTGTATCAGAAGATCCCCGCTCACCGGCGTCTTCGTCCTCAGCGACATCCCCACCTGTGGACAACGTGCTGCGATAGGCCAGGGTCGCGGGGGCGCTCGTGGGGGCCAGCCCGGCGTAGGCTCCGGCGACCAGCGGGCGCAGCTCCTCGATGAGATCGAGCCGGGCCTGGAGAAGCTCGGCTCCGTGCCGGGCGAGGTGAGCGTCCCACACCTCCAGCGTGCTCAGCACGTCGCCCGCGCCCGCCGCCGCGAACCCGGAATCACCCTCGGCCCGCCGGGCGCTCCTGGTGCCTCTGCGGGCCTGCGCGGCCGTGCGCAGCAACGCGCCCCGCTGCTTCAGCACGCGGTCGTAGTCGGCCCGCACACCCGCGAACCTGGGCGCCCTGGCCACCAGCAACTCGTCGAGGAACCGCCGCCGCTCCGACGGGTCGCCCTTGGCCAGCGACAGATCCTCAGGAGCGAACAGCACGGTGCGCAGCAGGCCGATGACGTCACGCGGCCGGGACAAGGGGGAGCGGTTGAGCCGCGCCCGGTTGGCCCGGCCCGGATTGATCTCCAGCTCGACCAGAGCCCGCCGGTCGTCACGCTGGACGGCGCAGCGCACGATCGCCCGGCTCGCGCCTTGTCGCACGAGCGGCGCGTCGGTGGCGACCCGGTGGCTGGACTGGGTCGCCACGTAGCCCAGAGCCTCGACCAGGTTGGTCTTTCCCTGCCCGTTGGGCCCCACGAACGCCGTGACGCCCGGCTCCAGGCCGAGCTCCACGGACGCGTAGGACCGGAAGTCGGTCAGCGAGAGGTGGGCGACATGCACCCCACGAAGGTTAGTGGGCCACGCAGGTCACTGGGGCCACCGGCTTGCCGCCTGTGGAAAACCGCTGTGGCGTCACGACGCCTCGCGCGGTGGCCGCACGTCGGCGCCCGGCGCGTCGGCGCCCTTGCCCACAGAGCCCTCGGTGGCGGCGATCGGGTGCCCGCCGAACTGGTTGCGCAGCGCCGCCACCACCTTCATCGCGGGCGGGTCCTCCTGCCGCGAGGCGAACCTGGCGAAGAGCGCGGCGGTGATCACCGGCAGCGGCACGGCGTGATCCACGGCCGCCTGGACGGTCCACCGGCCCTCGCCGGAGTCTTCGGCGTAGCCGCGCAGCTCGTCGAGGTGCTCGTCGTCGTCGAGCGCCCGGACCAGCAGGTCGAGCAGCCAGGAGCGGATGACGGTGCCGGTGCGCCAGCTGCTGAAGGAGCCCTTGACGTCCTTGACGATGTCGGAGGCCTCAAGCAGCTCCCAGCCCTCGGCGAAGGCCTGCATCATGCCGTACTCGATGCCGTTGTGGACCATCTTGGCGAAGTGGCCGGCGCCCACGTCGCCCGCGTGCACGAACCCGTCCTCGCCCTCGGGCTTGAGGGTCTCGAAGATCGGCATCAACCGGTCGACGTCGGCCTTCTCGCCGCCGCACATGAGCGCGTAGCCGTTCTCCAGGCCCCAGACGCCGCCGCTGACGCCGCAGTCGACGAATCCGACGCCCTTGTCCGCCAGCTCGGCGGCGTGCTTCTGGTCGTCCACGTAGTGGGAGTTGCCGCCGTCGACGACCAGGTCGCCCGCGTCGAGCAGCCGGCCGAGCTCGTCGATCACCTGCTGAGTGGGTCGGCCCGCGGGGATCATGACCCAGACCGTGCGTGGCGCCTCAAGCCGCTCGACCAGCTCCTTCAGGCTGGCGACGTCGCTGACCTCGGCGTTGTGGTCGTAGCCGACCACGTCATGACCGCCGCGGCGCAACCGTTCGGCCATGTTGGCGCCCATTTTGCCAAGTCCGACCATGCCGATCTGCATGTGATCTACCCCCTAGTCAGACTTCCATCATCCCCGACGTCAGCCTCAGCCTGACAGGCGGATCGGCATGATCAGGTAACGGTAGTCGGGGGCGCCGTCGCCGTCCACAGGCTTGCCCCCGGTGAGGATGGCGGGCTTCGTGGACGTGGTCATCTGCAGGCGCGCGACATCGGAGTCGATCGCGCCCAGCCCTTCGAGCAGGAACTGGTGGTTGAAGGCGATGTTCATCTCCTCGCCCTCGTAGTCGACCGGCAGCACCTCGACGGCCTGCGCCTCGTCGCCGCTGCCCGCCTCGAGCACGACCTCCCCGCCCCTGAACGCGAGCCGTACGGGGGTGTTGCGCTCGGCGACCAGGGCGACGCGCTTGACCGCCTCGACGAACGGGCCTGTGGACAGGTCGGCGCGCGCGGAGAACTCCGTGGGCAGCAGTGAGCGGTACTTGGGGAACTCGGGGTCGAGCAGCCGCGTGGTCGTGCGCCGCCCGGCGCTGGAGAAGCCGATCATGCCCTCGCCGGTGCCACCGGCGGAGCTGAGCGCGATCTCGACCTCGGCGCCGGTCGCGCCCAGGGCCTTGGCCGTGTCGGCGAGCGTCTTGCCCGGGATCATCGCGATCGCGGACAGGTCGGACTGGTCGGGCTGCCACTTCAGCTCGCGTACGGCCAGGCGGTAGCGGTCGGTCGCGGCGAGGGTCACGGTCTCGCCCTCGATCTCCATCCGCACCCCGGTGAGCATCGGCAGCGTGTCGTCACGACCGGCGGCGACCGCGACCTGACCGACGGCGGCGGCGAACACGTCGCTGCCCACGCGGCCGGCGGCCGGCGGCATGGCCGGCAGAGTCGGGTAGTCCTCCACAGGCATGGTCAGCAGGGTGAACCGGGCGCTGCCACAGGTGACGACCGCCTTGGCGCCTTCGAGGACGAAGTCCACAGGCTGTGCGGGAAGGGCGCGGGTGATCTCGGCCAGCAGTTTGCCGGAGACGAGCACGACACCGGGCTCGCCGGTGTGGAGTTCGAGCGTGACCTCGGACGAGACCTCGTAGTCGAACCCGGACAGCTTCAGCCGCTGCTCGTCGGTGACCTCCAGGCGCATGCCGGCGAGGACGGGCACGGACGGGCGGGCGGGGAGGCTGCGTGCCGTCCATGCCACCGCCTCAGCGAGGACGTCTCGCTCGATTCGGAACATCACGGTCATCAGCCTCCTGAGTTCGTCGTTGATTCAAAGTGTCGCCTCTCCCGCACCTGAGATCCGGGAGAACCCTTCTTTGGCTCTTGAGTTTCTTAGTAAGAGAGATGTGTGGTCTTCACAGTAGGGGCTGTGGATACCGTGGATAACTTGTGTTTCCGCTGGTCAGAGCCCCTGTTTTTGTCCACCGAGGGTGTGGGTGACGCCTGGGGGTAACTTCGGCGCCTGGGGATGACGCGTCGCTGTGCACAGGCTGTCCCCAGATCTTGGGGTCTTCGTCCACTGGTTATCCACTGGGTTTCCACAGGTTATCCACTGGGTAAACGATCTCTCTTGGGGCTCCAAAAGGACTATGCACAGGCTGTCCCCAGGTCATCCACCGGTTGTCCCCAAGTTCTCCTCAGGTTGTCCCCAGCTTTATCCCCAGGCCAGCCGCGGGATTTTTCGGGCCAAGGCGGGGCGTTCTGCGGGCGGCTACGGACGTTTTCCCTGATCCACAGTGTTATCCACAGGCTGTGCATAAGAGTCAGGCTCCGCGCGACGTCTGTTTGATGCGCATTGTCAGCTCGTTGACCTGGTTGTACATCGACCGGCGCTCCGCGATGAGCGAGCGGATCTTGCGCTCGGCGTGCATCACGGTCGTGTGGTCACGGCCGCCGAACTGCTGGCCGATCTTCGGCAGTGACAGCTCGGTCAGCTCCCGCGCGAGGTACATCGCGATCTGCCTGGCGTTGACCAGCGCCCTGCTGCGCGAGCTGCCGCAGAGGTCGTCGATGCTGATGCCGAAGTATTCGGAGGTCTTGGCCATGATCGTGGCGATCGTGATCTCCTCGCCCGACTCCGAGGTGATCAGGTCCTTCAGCACCACCTCGGCCAGCTGGAGATCGACACCCTGCCGGTTGAGGCTGGCGAACGCGGTGACCCTGATCAGGGCGCCCTCAAGCTCGCGGATGTTGGTGGAGATGCGGCTGGCGATGTACTCGAGCACCTCGGGCGGCGCGGCCAGGCCCTCCTGTATGGCCTTCTTGCGGAGGATCGCGATGCGGGTCTCCAGCTCGGGCGGCTGGACGTCGGTGATCAGGCCCCACTCGAACCGGTTGCGCAGCCGGTCCTCCAGGGTGATCAGCTGCTTGGGGGCCCGGTCGCTGGAGATCACGATCTGCTTGTTGGCGTTGTGGAGCGTGTTGAAGGTGTGGAAGAACTCCTCCTGCGTCTGCTCCTTGCCCTCCAGGAACTGGATGTCGTCCACGAGCAGGATGTCGATCGCGCGGTAGCGCCCGCGGAACCCGTCGGCCTTGTGGTCGCGGATGCTGTTGATGAAGTCGTTGGTGAACTCCTCGGAGCTCACGTATCTCACTCGCGCGCCGTCGTACAAACTCTGCGCGTAGTGGCCGATCGCGTGGAGCAGGTGCGTCTTGCCCAGACCCGAGTCGCCGTAGATGAACAGCGGGTTGTACGCCTTCGCGGGGGATTCGGCCACCGCGACGGCCGCCGCGTGCGCGAACCGGTTGCTGGCGCCGATGACGAATGTCTCGAAGGTGTACTTCTGATTGAGCCGGGCGGGTTCGCTGGGTTTGCTGCTCTTCGCCTCCCACCGGTTCGGCGCCGGCTCCGGCGCCTTCTCCACAGGCGGTGTGTACGACTGGGGCTGTTCAAAAGTGAACGTCGGCTGTGGATATTCGGTGGACGACTGCGGTGGCTCCGGCTGTGGAGAATAGAACTGCGGAGGCTCGGAAGCCTGGTAGTGCTGGGCCGATGGGGGCTGTGCAAAACGTGGCTGCGGCTCAGGGCTCTGTGGATAACTCTGACCCACAGCCTGTTGATGAAGGTCGGGCTGGGGCTGCTCGGGAGCCGTCGTGTCGATCATCACGGCCAGCCGCATGGCCCGGCCGAGCTCCTGGGACAGCGCGTGGGCCACGAGCGGGCGCAGCTTGCCCTCGATGAGGTCTTTCAGGAAGTCGTTGGGGACGCCCAGCACGATCGTGTCGTCGGCCAGGGCGATGGGACGGACCATGGAGAGCCAGGTGCGCTGCTGAACCGGGACGTTCTCGTTGAGGAAGTTGCCCAGGGCCCTCGCCCATACCGTGCCAAGGTCGACACCGTTCATGGTGCGGCTCCCCTCCTTCCTCTCGCGGCCCCCCGCGATCTGTTTATCCACAGCCGGCGGTCGCCACCCGACGATCGACCCCGCCCGTCCACAGCCTGGCGGCCAGGCTCTGTGCCCAGACTCTCCACAGGAGATCCACAGGCTTTCCACAGCCTCTAACAGGGCCCCAGGAGCGCCGACAGTATCTTTGTGCACAGCTGTGTTCAAGACGTTGTCCACAGCCTAGTGGCAGCCGGACCCGCATACTGTGGACGCCACCGAGGCGGTGGAAAACCCGCATGTGGATTAGTGGATAACCGCGTGGCGCCACCCGCTGGTTTGACCTGGGACGCCTTTGACCCGTAACGTACGACGGTCGGCATGCTCACGCGACGGCTATTTCGCGTGCCCTCGCTTTCCTGGCAGGCCGGCCATGTGTGTTAAGCGCCCCTGGGCGCATCATCAAGCCTGGAGCCCACCCGTGAGCAAGCGTACTTTCCAGCCGAACAACCGTCGCCGCGCGAAGACCCACGGCTTCCGGCTGCGGATGCGCACCCGGGCCGGTCGCGCCATCCTGGCCGCTCGTCGCCGTAAGGGCCGCGAGAAGCTGTCGGCCTGATCGCCCTGCGCCCGCTAGGTCGCCCGCCGGTGAAGTCCGCCGGCGGGCATTAGGCGTATACGGTGCTACCCCGGCAAACCCGCATGCGGCGCGGGAAAGAGTTCGAAGCGGCGATCAAGCGCGGTAAACGCGCTGGTCGTCCCGCTGTGGTGATACACCTCACCGTTTCTGGGGATGAAACACCTCTAATCGGTTTCGTGGTCAGTCGCGCAGTCGGCGGCGCAGTGGTCCGCAACAAGGTCAAGCGTCGGCTTCGGCACCTGATGCGAGACCGCCTTGACCGGTTGCCACGAGGTAGCCTGCTTGTGGTACGCGCCAACCCACCGGCCGCGGCCGCGCGATACGAGCAACTTGCCGCCGAGCTCGATCTCGCGTTGGATCGTCTGCTCAGGCGGCGCGAGTCCTCGATGGATGGACAGAGATGACGGAGCAGCCGCAAGGGATGCCGCCGAGCTTCGCCGCTCGGGCGCTGATCATCCCTATTCGGTTCTACCGGGCCTTCATCAGCCCGATGCTCGGTCCGCGCTGTCGTTTCTATCCGTCGTGCAGCGCCTACGGGCTCGAGGCGATCGCCGTACATGGAGCATTGCGCGGCATATGGCTGACTGTCCGGCGCATCGGGCGGTGCCACCCATTCCATCCCGGAGGTATAGACCCGGTGCCCCCACGCCCGGTTCGGTCTCACGAATTGCAAGGGAGATAGCTCGGTGGAGCTGTCCTGGCTGAGCTGGCTCTATGAAGCCGTAGCCCACGTCATCATCTGGATCCACACCGGATACAGCACATTCCTCAACCCGGACAGCGGGCTGACATGGGCGCTGACCATCATCACGCTGACCGTGATCATGCGGATCCTCATCTTCCCCCTGTTCCTCAAGCAGATGCGCTCGTCGCGGAAGATGCAGGAGCTCGCCCCCAAGGTCGCTGAGCTTCGCAAGCGTTACAAGAACGACAAGCAGCGCATGAACCAGGAGGTCATGGCGCTGTACCAGGGTGCGGGCGCCAACCCTCTCGGCGGCTGCCTGCCGATCCTGGCCCAGTTCCCGATCTTCATCTCGATGTTCACCGTGCTGCAGGCCATGGCCAACGGCCGCGCGGTCTACGGCATGAGCCAGGAACTCGTCGACAGCGCCCGGTCCGCGCACATCTTCGGCGCGCCTCTCCCGGCCAACTTCTTCATGTCGGCGAGCGAGATCGAGGGCTTCGACGCGACCGTCGTACAGACGAAGATCGTGCTGGCCATCTTCGTGGCGATCAGCTCGCTGACCACGTTCCTCACCGTCCGGCAGAGCGTCACGCGCTCGATGGCTCAGATGCCGGACAACCCCATGGCGCAGCAGCAGAAGATCCTGATGTACATCTCGCCGCTGTTCGCCTTCTTCAGCCTGAACTTCCCCCTCGGCCTGATCCTCTACTGGGTCACCACCAACGTCTGGACGCTGGCGCAGCAGCACTGGTTCTACACCCGCAACCCGATGCCCGAGTTCGACGCCAAGGGCAACGTGATCCCGGTGCAGCCCAAGCAGGGCATGCTGGCCAAGCTTCGCAAGACGCCCCCTGAGGAAGCAGCACCTCCCGCGCCGCCGGAGCCTAAGATCATTAGGCAGCAGCCCAGCCGCCAGTCCCGCAGCAAGCGCACCGGCAGCAAGAAGTCGTGAACACGAAGGAGAGGCCGGCGATGACCGAGGCCGAGCAGGAGAAGGCTCCTGATGTCAACGCGCTTGAGCAGGAGGGCGAGATCGCGGCCGACTACGTCGAGGGCCTTCTCGATATCGCCGACATCGACGGCGACATCGACATGGACGTCGAGGGCGACCGGGCGCTCGTCTCCGTCGTCGGCGTCCAGGGCAACGAGCTCGTCGGGCCGTCCGGCGAGGTTCTCGAGGCCCTGCAGGAGCTCACCCGGCTGGCCGTCCACCGGCAGACGGGGGAGCGGTCGCGGCTGATGCTCGACGTCGCCGGCTACCGCGAGCGGCGGCGCGCCGAGTTGACCAAGCTCGGCACCGAGGTCGCCAACCAGGTCCGCGAGAAGGACGAGCCCAAGTCGCTCCAGCCCATGACGCCGTTCGAGCGGAAGATCGTTCACGACGCCGTCGCGGCCGCCGGGCTCCGCAGCGAGTCCGAGGGGGAGGAGCCCCAGCGGTACGTGGTGGTTCTTCCCGCCTGACCCGTTCTGTGGATTTTGTGCGGCCGTCAGCCCCTGTGCGGGGACTGGCGGCCGTTCGTATGTCGCTTTCCTCCCGTACGGCTGCGCCCTCGAGCGCGGAACGCCTGCCACGGCCCGCCATCGGGGCGGCCCGCTAGTCTTCCACCGTGATCCCCCGCCTAGCCTTGAGCTCGGCACCGCCCGTGTCCGAGCCGTCGACCAGCCAATGAAAGGGCCACCAACCAGTGAGCGATGAGCTGCCTGCTCCGCCGGACATTGCCCGGGACGTCTTCACCGGCAACGCCTGGGAGCGGGCGAACTCCTTCGCCGAGCTCCTCGCCGGCCCCGGAGTCGTGCGTGGGCTGCTGGGGCCGCGGGAGGTGCAGCGGATCTGGGATCGCCACCTGCTCAACTGCGCGGTCGTCGCGGAGGCCGTACCCGAGGGAGTGCGGCTGGTGGACATCGGCTCGGGCGCCGGCCTGCCGGGGTTGGTGCTGGCGATCGTACGGCCGGACATCACGGTCACACTCCTTGAGCCGTTGCTTCGCCGTACCGTCTTCCTGGAGGAGTGCGTCGAGGCGCTCAAGCTGGGGAACGTCGAGGTGCTGCGCGGCCGGGCGGAGGAGCTTGCCGGCCGGCGCGAGTTCGACGTCGCCAGTGCCCGCGCCGTCGCCCCGCTTGATCGGCTGCTGAAGTGGGCCATGCCGCTCCTTCGCGAAGGCGGCGAGCTGATCGCCATGAAGGGGGAGCGTGCCGCCGAGGAGCTCGCCGAAGCGGGCCCCCAGTTGCGTGCCAGTGGAGTGAGGACGGCTGAGCTTGTGACCGTCGGGCGCGGTAAGGTCGAGCCGCCTGCAACATTGGTTCGGGTGGTAGCGGGTCGCACGCCGGAGGTCGGTAGGCGGCGACGAAGGAGGTGACGGTCATGCCAGTCGCAGCATGCGGCCTGGGCTGGCCGGACAGTCCTCCGTCCGAGAGTCCCACAGGGGTTGGCTGGCCCGAAAAGGGCGTGTCGCGACAGCGAATTCCCGGCACCGGCATACCACTGGTTGAAAGGATGGCCATCGTGACCCAGACCCCACTGACCCCCGGCGATTCACCTTTGGTACGAGAGGCGCTCAGCTCTGTCGTTTCACGTGAAACATCCGCGACCCAGGCGGCGGCTCAGGCGGGGGAGGAGCCCGGCGGTCGTGACGGCATGTGGCCGCGGCCGGCCAAATGCCGGGTGATCGCCGTGGCGAACCAGAAGGGGGGAGTGGGCAAGACGACGACGTCCGTGAACATCGCCGCCGCGCTCTCCATGCACGGCCAACGCGTGCTCGTCGTCGACCTTGACCCTCAGGGCAACGCCTCGACGGCGCTGGCCACCGAGCATCGCGGTGACGTGCCGGATGTGTACCAAGTGCTCGTGGACGACCTGCCCATGGCGGACATCATCAAGCAGGTGCCCGACATGCCGGGCCTCTACTGCGCCCCCGCCACCATCGACCTCGCCGGTGCCGAGATCGAGCTCGTCTCGCTCGTGGCCCGCGAAGCTCGCCTCCGCCGAGCGCTCAGCGCCTACACCGGGCTTGAGTTCGACTACATCGTCATCGACTGCCCGCCGTCGCTCGGACTGCTGACGGTCAACGCGCTGGTGGCCGCCGAAGAGGTCATGATCCCCATCCAGTGCGAGTACTACGCGCTGGAGGGCCTGGGCCAGCTGCTGCGCAACGTCGATCTGATCAAGGCCCACCTGAACCCCACGCTCAGCCTCTCCACGATCGTCCTCACCATGTACGACGGCCGCACCCGTCTGGCCTCACAGGTGGCCGACGAGGTTCGCGCCCACTTCGGTGAGACGGTCCTCAACACGGTGATCCCGCGCAGCGTCCGCCTCTCCGAGGCGCCCAGCTATGGCCAGTCGGTCATGACGTACGATCCGGGCTCCAGTGGGGCCATGGCGTACATGGACGCCGCCCGCGAGATCGCCCACCGCGCCGCCGTCTGACTCCTGCTCCGCATCCTCCACATGGCGGAGTTCTCTCACCTCAACCCTTTCGCCCAACTCGCACCGGCAAGTGCTCTTCGCGAGTTGTCCACTCGATGCCGGTCAGTGCGGTCGATGCGATTTCCGACTGCGGTCTGTGAGTCTGTGCGCTCCATGAAGTGCGTGCGGCGGTGCAGTTCTCACGGCGAAGGAAAGGTGCGCGTTTCGAGGTGCTCTGGCGTGACGGCATGACGGCTTCTCTCGATTTCATCACCCATGAGTTCATCAACTTCCGCAACGGAAGTTACGCCTGGATCGATGTGAAGCGGTTTCAGCTCGCCCGCTGGTCCGGGGACGAGGTGGCGGCTCTGGATCTTCTGTTACGCCACGAGCGCTATCGGGGCGACTATGCGTCAGGCGATCCGGTCAGCATCGACAACCGGCGGCTTCACGGGCCGTTCCTGCTCTCTCGCATGACAGCGAGTTCGTTCGACCTTGTCGACGAGGCAGCCGCGGATCAGCTGATCCGGACTTGGGTCAAGGAGATCGGATTCCTCGATCCCGTACCTGAAGAGCTGGCTTCGTGCCTGGAAACGCACGTCTACGACTCCCTCCGTGGGGCGACGCATCGGTACAAGCTGCGCGAGCTGGGGCGGGAAGCCATGCACGACTACGGGTGGGTGCTGTGGCACTTCTGGGAGTTGGTCCTCCTGGACCGGTCGGATGCGTCGCTCACGTTGGTCGTCGGGGCGGTGGATTAGGTGTCTTACGGGTCGTCGCTTGATGACCGCATGCTCCTACCCGGAGCCGAGGTCGGGCTGGATCATTCGCTGGTCGGCGTGGCTGGCGCACTGGCGGACGACGACGGTGGAAGTGTGGGTGGATAGGGGGCCGGAGGCGCAGTTGGGAGGCCGCCGGGCGTGTATATGTGTTGATGGTGTAAATCCGGCGCAACCGCGTGTGGCGACGAGGCACCGTGTTGCGTTGACGACGGTAACCTCTCCTGGAGTGACCGGAATCAGCCGGGGTGGATGAGGAGACGTAGTGAGTCAGCAGCGGCGGGGATTGGGGAAGGGGCTCGGGGCGCTCATCCCGACCGGTCCCATTGTTGACGGCACCGGAACGGCGGTTGCCACCAACGGTGCGGGAGAGACCAACCCTCAGCCGATTGCCGGCGCGTATTTCAAGGAGCTATCCCTCAGCGCCATCGTGCCCAACCCGCGACAGCCCCGTGAGGTGTTCGACGAGGATCGCATCAAGGAGTTGGCGGCGTCCATCTCCGAGGTCGGTTTGCTCCAACCGATCGTCGTGCGGTCCGTCGGCGGTGGCCGCTATGAGCTCATCATGGGGGAGCGGCGCTGGCGCGCGTGCCAGCTCGCCGAGCTTGATCCCGTTCCGGCGATCGTCCGTAACACGATGGACAACGAGCTCCTCCGTGACGCCCTCATCGAGAACCTGCAGCGGGAGCAACTCAACGCCCTGGAAGAGGCCGCCGCCTACCAGCAACTGCTGGACGACTTCCAGGCCACCCACGACCAGCTCGCCCAGAAGGTCGGCCGCTCCCGCTCCCACATCACCAACACGCTGCGCCTGCTGAACCTCCCCCCGGAAGTCCAACTCCGCGTCGCCGCCGGCACCATCAGCGCCGGCCATGCCCGTGCACTCCTCGGCCTCGACAGCCAGGAGGAGCAGATCCAGCTCGCGAAGCGCATCGTTGCCGAGCTTCTGTCCGTCAGAGCGGTCGAAGAGATCGTCGCACTCGGGAGCTCCAAGGCGGCCCAGAACGCCCCCCGTGAGCGCAAGCCCAACAAGCCCGTCGCCCCTGGTCTGACCCACCTGGCGGATCGGCTCTCCGATCACTTCGAGACCAAGGTCAAGGTCGACCTGGGGCGTCGCAAGGGGCGCATCGTCGTGGAGTTCGCCACGATCGACGACCTTGAGCGCATCATCGGCACCATGGCCCCCGAGGCGGCGCGTGCCATGCGGGAGTCTGAGGGCTGACCTGTTTCACGTGAAACCGTGCCGTGTTTCACGTGAAACCGCCACGCTCACCTGCTGCCCTGGGCGTCTCGTGCACAGGTGTCCATCATCGGTACTTGGGTGATGCGCACCCGCGCTACGTCATGGCTCGTCCCCCTGCCTCACGACCGCACTCCAGTGAGCATGCGCGACGCGCCAGGACACGATCGCAACGCTGCCGGCCTCTTCTGTGACCGCCACTGAAAGCGCGGTCCTTCTCGGCGACCTGACCGTCTGCAGCCATTGCGTTGATCCAGAAAACCCATTGCCAGCCGGGCATTCGAGCTGCTGTCGTGGTCTCCGCACTTCTGGATCAACGAACGGAGCACATGTCTTGCTGGCCGGCGATCTCGTACGACTGCGCCCCATGGAACCCTCTGACGCGGCGGCCCACCACCGCTGGAACCACGATCCCGACGTCATGCAGTGGTTCGCCCATAGCTATCCGGTCAGCAGGGAGCGGTTCGTCGACGAGTACGCCGACCGCCCGAAGAACTCCTACGAACGCACCGTGCTCGGCATCGAAACTCTCGCCGACGACCGTCTGATCGGGCTGGTGGTCCTCAGCGGCGCAGAGCCGGAGACCGGCGGCGCCGAGCTCGACATCTACATCGGCGAGAAGGACTGCTGGGGCAACGGCTACGGCACCGAAGCCGTCCGCCTGATCTGCCGCTACGGCTTCGACGCGCTGCGCCTGCACCGCATCGAGTTGTGGGTTGCGGACGAGAACGCGGCGGCCATCCGCGTGTACCAGAAGGTCGGCTTCGTCGAAGAGGGCCGCGCCCGAGACACTCTCCGCAGAAAGGGCCGATGGCATGACATGGTCCTCATGAGCCTGCTGGAGGGCGAGCTCAAGGACTGAGCGCGAGCGCTCCTAACACGCCCTGTCCCGCCCTGACGCGCCACGCGCCACGCGCCAGGTCCGTGTCGTGGCTCCGGCGGCCCGCCGGACACGCGCCGCGCCCTGCTCGGCCATGTGGTCCCGCGCCGCATGTCCAGCCGCGCCCTCCGTGCCGCGCCCTCCGTGCCCCGCCTTCCGCGCCGCGCCCCGCCGCGCGCGCCGTGCCGTGCGTCGGGTGCCGTGCGTGGAGTGCCGTGCCGTGGGTCCGGCGGCTCGCCGGACACGCGCCGCGCCCCGCTCCGCCGTGCCGGGTGTCCGGCCCCCGCCTTCCGCCGCGCCCCGCTCCGCCCTGCGGTGTCGTGCTATGCCGCGTGTTCGGCCTCGTCTGCCGCGCCCGCCCTTTCGCATCCTGACGTGACGCGCGTCGAGTGCCGTGCCGTGGCTCCGGCGGCCCCCGGACACCCGTGGCGCCGCGTCCCGTCCCACCGCGCCGCGTCCCGTCCCACCGCGCCGCGTCCCGTCCCGCCGCGTCACGTCCCGCCGCGCCTTGGGTCCAGCGCCCGTCCGGTGCTGTGCTCGGTCGCGCGGCCACTGCCTCCTGGGAACGCCTTGGAGCGCCGTTGTGCCGCTGGGTCCGGTGACCGCGGCGTACAGATGGGCCTGTTAGGTCGGGGTGTACGTGCCGTCTTGTGTGGTGGGCTAGCCAGTGAACACGCCTCAAGCAGGCGTAGGTCTTGCCCACTTGGTGCCTGCCGTACCGACATCGGGTGCCTACTGCGTCGTTCTGCCGTGATTGCGGTGCTGCTCTCAAGGTCAACGTCGAGCGAGTGGAGGGAGCCGCAGGGAGTTCGGTGAATCGAGAGTGTTTCACGTGAAACCACGAGAGAGGTCAGGAGGAAAGTGCCTTGCGGATGTCGGTGAGGAAGTCGTCGATGTGCTCGGGCGTGGTGTCGAAGGCGGTCATCCAGCGCACGATGCCGGTGGCCTCGTCCCACTGGTGGAAGAGATAGCGCTCCTGGAGCGCGGCTGCCGCCTCTGCGGGAAGTGCGGCGAAGACGGCGTTGGACTGCACCGGGTAGGTGATGGTGACTCCTGGAACGCCGGTCAGGCCGGCCGCCAGCCGGTCGGCCATTTGATTGGCGTGACCAGCGTTGCGGCGCCAGAGGTCGTCGGTGAGGAGAGCCGAGAGCTGAGCCGAGATGAAGCGCATCTTCGAGGACAGCTGGAGGGATTGACGCCGCAGGAATGGCACGGCGTGGGCCAGCGAGCTGTCGAGCACCACCACTGCCTCGGCCGCCAGGGCGCCATTCTTGGTGCCACCGAAGCTGAAGACGTCGACCCCGACGTCGGTGGTGATCGTGCTCAGGTCACATGAGAGGTACGCGGCGGCGTTGGCCAGGCGGGCACCGTCCACGTGCAGGAGCAGGCCCGAGTTGTGGGCGGTCTCGGCCAGGGCGGCGATCTCGTCGGGGGAGTAGCAGGTGCCGAGTTCGGTGACCTGGGAGATGGAGACGACGCGTGGCTGGGACTCGTGGTGGCTGCCCAGAGCGCTCAGGCGGCCGGTGATGTCATGGGGCCGCAGCTTGCCGCCCTCCGTGGGAACGGTGACGAGCTTGGCGCCGAGAAGGCGTTCGGTCGCGCCGGTCTCGTGCGTTGCGATGTGGGCGGTGTCGGCACAGATGATGGCGTCGTACCGGCCGAGCATGAGGGCCAGCCCGACCATATTGGCACCTGCGCCGTTGAGCACGGCGAAGCCCTCCGCGCCGGTGCCGAAGGTGTCCTTGATCTGGCGCTCGAAGACGGCGGTCCACTGGTCGTCTCCGTAGGCGGGGGCGTCGCCGTGGTTCGCCGCCGTCATGGCTTCAAGGACAGCAGGGTGTACGCCGGCGTGGTTGTCGCTGGCGAAGCTCTTCGGATATGTCGAATCGATCAGCACACCAAAAGGCTACTTACCCCGGGACAACCGACGCGGCGCCCGGCCGCCGAGCCACCGGGTGGTGAACCGGTGGTGGCGGAGGCCAGAGGTCAGGTGCGGGTCCGCGCGGCGGCGTTGTGGAGGAGGATGCGGCACAGCTCACCGAGGTCCTGCCCGGCGGCCTCGGCCGCCATCGGGAGGAGGCTGGTCTCCGTCATGCCGGGGGCGACATTGACCTCAAGGAAGTGCGGCTGGCCCGAGGCGTCGACGATGAGGTCGGTGCGGGAGATGTCGCGCAGGCCGAGCGCCGTGTGCGCGGTGACCGCGGTCTGCGCGCAGGCGGCGGCCGCGTCGGGGGAGAGGCGGGCGGGGGCGAAGAACTCGGTGTGCCCGGCGGTGTAGCGGGCGGCGTAGTCGTAGACCCCCTCGTCGGGGACGATCTCGACGGCGGGCAGCGCGATCGGCCCGTTGCCGAGATCGACGACCGACACGGCCACCTCGACACCCTCCACGTAGCGTTCGATCAACGCCGTGTCGCCGTAGGCGAAGCAGCCGACCATCGCGGCGGGCAGCTCCTCGGCGGTGCGCACGATGGAGGCGCCGAGCGCGGAGCCGCCCCGGGCGGGCTTGACGAACAGGGGCAGGCCGAGCTGTGCCACGATGCGCCCCAGGACCATGGTGGCGCCGAGGTCGTGGAACGTCTCCTTGGGCAGCGTGACCGACTCGGGGGTGACCAGTCCGACCGAGCGGACGACGGCCTTGGCGGTCGGCTTGTCGAAGGCGACCCGGCAGGCGTCGGGGCCGGCGCCGACGTAGGGGACGTTGAGCAGCTCCAGCACGGAGCGGATCGCGCCGTCCTCACCCGCGCCGCCGTGCAGGGTGACGAAGACGGCGTCCGGCGGGTCGGCGAGGATGGACGGGACGAGCGACGCGTCGGTGTCGCGGGCCTCGACGTCGATGCCCGCCGCGCGCAGCACCTCGCTCACCCGGCGGCCGGAGCGCAGGGACACCTCACGCTCGTACGAGAGGCCTCCGGCCAGCACGAGCACGTGGCCCAGATCGCTCATTGCATCTCCTCCGCTGATGGAACGCTGTCCAACCGTACCGGCGTCGGGGACGGATGGGTGCACACCAGGCGCATTCCTCAGTGTCAGGCCGTCAAAATGTACGGCCGGCGCCCCCTGTGGGTGGACGCCGGCCGTACGGAAAAAGTCACGCCAGGTCGGGTCCGGGGGTGTCCACACCGGTATGGCCACGGGTGGATCCGGTGCCGAACGTGTCGCGCAGCTGGATCTCCTGCTCGATCACCCCGGCCAGCCGCCGCACCCCTTCGCGGATGCGTTCGGGCTCGGGGAAGCAGAAGGACAGCCGCATCTGCCGCGACCCACTGCCGTCGGAGAAGAACCCGGTGCCCGGGACGAACGCCACCCGCTCGGCCACCGCCCGCGGCAGGATCGCCTTGGAGTCGAGGCCTTCGGGCAGGGTCACCCAGACGAAGAACCCGCCGGCGGGGCGGGTCCAGGTGACCTCGGGCGGCATCAGCGCCTCAAGCGAGTCGAGCAGCGCGTCGCGCCGCTCGCGGTAGAGCTCCTTGAACGACTTGATCTGCTCCCGCCACGGCTGCGTGGTGAGGTACTGGCCGACGGCCAGCTGGGTGAACGACGAGTGCGACAGCACGGCCGACTCCATGGCCAGCACGAGCTTGTCGCGGATGGCGTGCGGCGCGAGTGCCCAGCCGACGCGGAACCCGGGGGCGAGCGTCTTGGAGAACGACCCCAGATAGACCACGCCGTCGGCGTTGTCGGCGCGCAGCGCGCGCATGGGCTCGCCGTCGAAGCCGAGCAGGCCGTACGGGTTGTCCTCGACGATCAGTACGCCGGCCCGCTGGCAGATGTCGAGCACCTGCTGGCGCCGGGCCGCGTTGAGCGTGACGCCTGCCGGGTTGTGGAAGGTCGGGATCGTGTAGAGGAACTTGATCGGCGCCCCGGCGGTCTCCAGGGCATAGATGGTCTGCGCCAGCGATTCGGGCACGATGCCCTGATCGTCCATGGCGATATGCACCACTTTGGCCTGATAGGCGGCGAATGTGCCTAGGGCGCCCACGTACGAGGGCCCTTCGGCCAGTACGACGTCACCCGGGTCGATGAAGATCCGGGTGATCAGGTCGAGGGCCTGCTGTGAACCGACGGTGACGACGACGTCGTTCGCCCCGGCGTGGATCCCTTCCAGGCGCATGACCTCGCAGATCTGCTCGCGCAGGTGCGGATCGCCCTGGCCCGAGCCGTACTGCAGCGCGACCGGGCCGTGCCGGGTCACCAGGTCGGAGACCAGCTCGCCGACCAGGTCGAGAGGGAGGGCCGTGACGTACGGCATGCCGCCGGCGAGCGAGACCACCTCGGGTCTGGACGCGACGGCGAAGAGAGCTCGGATCTCGGAGGCGACCATCCCGGTAGCTCGTGCGGCGTACCGATCGACGTAGGCATCGATCCGCGACCCTTGGGTCGCGGGCGTTTGACCGTGATCCTGCTCTTCTGTCACGGTCCACCTCCTGTCACAGGTAGAGCTGAGATACCAGATTACGCCAGTCCGACATGTCGCCTATGGCGGGGCTGGAGCGCCGTGGTATCCGCTGGTGGCACCATCACTGGGCTACGATGCCAGCTGGAGACGTGGTTTTCGCGCGCTTTTCCGGGTCAACGATTGGGGCCGTAGTTGTCGCGTCGGCTGGTCAACATCACCCTGGACAATCTGGACGATCTGCCGCGCCGCTGCCGGCGGTGCGTCTTCTGGGAGCTCGACCCCGTCGGGGGCGAGCGCGCGGTCGAGTCAGGCGATCCGGGGCTGGAGAAAGAGGCGTGGATCTCCGGCACGCTGCTCGAATGGGGCAGCTGCGGGAAGGTCGTCTACGTCGACGGGGTGCCTGCCGGATTCGTCCTCTACAGCCCGCCTCTCTACACCCCGCGCTCCCTGGCCTTTCCCACCTCGCCGGTCAGTGCCGACGCGGTCCTGCTGATGACGGCGCACATCATCCCCGAGTTCTCCGGCGGCGGGCTGGGCCGGATGCTGATTCAGGGAGTGGCCAAAGACCTCACGCGGCGCGGGGTTAAGGCCATCGAGGCGTTCGGCGACCTCAAGTGGGAGGAGCCGAGCTGCGTCGTGCCCGCTGAATATCTGCTTTCGGTGGGGTTCAAAACGGTCCGGCCGCATTTGCGGTTCCCTCGGCTGCGGCTGGAGCTCAAGACCGCCGTCTCGTGGCGTGAGGACGTCGAGGTGGCCCTGGAGCGCCTTCTCGGGTCCATGAGCCCGGAACGCGCACTTCGCCCCGTCTGACGCCTCTCAAGGACGCCTCTCAAGGACGTCTCTCAAGGATGTGTCCCGAGGGCGTACCCCACGGCGTACCTCAAGGGCGTGTTTCCCGGAGCGTCCTCCCGTACAGGATGCGAGCCCATGCGAAAGCCCCCTGCCTCCCGGCAGGGGGCTTTCGCGGTGAGTGCGGCGGAGCGGCGGCCTAGATGATGCCGTCGAGCTCCCTCAGCAGCATGGCCTTCGGCTTGGCGCCGATGATCTGCTTGACGACCTCTCCACCCTTGAAGACGTTCATTGTGGGGATCTGGAGCACACCGTAGTCACGCGGAACGTTGGGGTTCTCGTCGATGTTGAGCTTGACGATCTCCAACTTGTCGCCGTGCTCCTTGGCGATCTCCTCCAGGATGGGCGCCACCTGACGGCACGGGCCACACCATTCGGCCCAGAAGTCGACCAGAACGGGCTTGTCGCTCTTGAGGACCTCAGCCTCGAACGTGGCGTCGGTTACTGCCTTCACGGTGCGCTCCTTAACTCTCGTTGTTGGCCAGCCAGCGCTCGGAGTCGAGCGACGCCGCGCAGCCGGTGCCGGCCGCGGTGATGGCCTGGCGGTAGGTGTGGTCGACGACGTCACCCGCGGCGAACACGCCGTCGAGGTTGGTCGCGGTGCTCGGCGACGCCACCTTGATGTACCCCTCGTCGTCGAGATCGATCTGACCCTTGACGAGCTCGGTGCGGGGGTCGTGACCGATCGCCAGGAAGAGCGCGTCGGTGGCCAGCTCGCACTCCTCGCCGGTCTTGACGTTGCGCAGCTTCACCGCCTCGACCCTGCTGTCACCCAGGACGTCGACGACCTCGCTGTCCCAGACGAACCGGATCTTGTCGTTGGCGAACGCCCGCTCCTGCATGATCTTGCTGGCGCGCAGCTCGTCGCGCCGGTGCACGACGGTGACCATGCGGCCGAACCGGGTGAGGAACGTGGCCTCCTCCATCGCCGTGTCGCCGCCGCCGACGACCACGATGTCCTTGTCGCGGAAGAAGAAGCCGTCACAGGTGGCACACCACGAGACGCCGCGGCCGGACAGTCGCTTCTCGTTCACCAGGCCGAGCTCCCGGTAGCCGGAGCCCATCGCCAGGATGACCGACTTGGCGTAGTAGGTGTCGGAGTAGGTCTTGACCACCTTGGGGGTGGCCTCGAGGTCGACCTCGACCACGTCGTCCGCGACCAGGTCGGCGCCGAACCGTTCGGCCTGCTTGCGCAGGTTGTCCATCAGGTCGGGGCCCATGATGCCGTCGGGGAAGCCGGGGAAGTTCTCCACGTCGGTGGTGTTCATCAGGGCGCCACCGGCGGTGACCGACCCCTCGAAGACCAGCGGCTTGAGCTCGGCGCGGGCCGAGTAGACCGCCGCGGTGTAGCCCGCAGGGCCCGACCCAATGATGATCACGTTACGAACGTCGCTCAACGCTCCCACGCCTTCCTCGTCTGTGGTTGCCAGTGGCGTCAACAGATCCTAGGCCGCCGTGATTCCCGTGCCTTCACCACCACGCTCCGACAACCGAAAGAGCCCGCCTAGGCGGGCTCTGACGTGAGACTTCGCTACCAGCGATTACCGGCGGTTGCCAGTGGTCACCAGCGGCCGAGCATCGGTTTGCGCAGGTTCTTGCAATTGAACGGATCGACGATGTCGATGCGCAGCCTGCCGGACGCCTTGTCCTTCCAGGACGCGACGATGATGGCCTCCTGGCCGTTGTACTGGCCCTGGTCCACGGCGTACGTCGTGAGCTTGGAACGCGTGGCCACCTTGCTCACACACGTGTCGACCTTGTCGACGTCGGGAGAGCCGCCGTTGATGATCGGCGCCGGAGCCAGGAAGCCCTCAAGGGGCTGGCGCAGCTCCTGATCGCTGTAGTTGTGGCCGCTGTCGGTCAGCGCGTAGGCCCTGGCTCTCGCCTCTTCCCTGGTCGGCGACGGCGCGTCAGCCTCGAACACCAGGTCGGGGCCGCTGCCACCGGAGGCGAGCAGGCCGCTGGAGACCACCGCGGTGCCCACCACGGCCGCGGCCGCGGCAGCCGCCACCGCGGGCATCGCCCACCGGCGACGTCGTGCGGCGCGGCGACCGGCCGGGACGATCGTGCCGTCCTCGGCGACCACCCCAAGGCGAGCGGGCTCCGGCGCCTCGGCCGGCCGCTCCCATGGGGAGTCGCGCATGAGCTCGTCCCAGTCAGGTGTCTCCGCGAGCCCCACCCCACCCCGCCGCGCCCCGTAGGACTCGGCTTCGCGGAGCTCGGCGGCGAGCGCCTTGTCGATGCGTAGCGCGACACCCATCGGCATGGCCGGTGTGGGAGTCGCCGCGAGCACCTCGCGAACCGCTGCCAGGTCGGCCAGTAGCTCCCCACAGGGGTCGCATACCGCGAGATGCTCGCGGACCTGGCGGGCCGTGCCAGCGTCTAGGAGATCCTCGGCAAGCTCTGCCAGGACGTCCAGATCGTAGTGCGTATCACCCGTCACGAAGTTCTGCTCCCTTCGCGGATGAGACGCGACTGAGGTCTGATCGGTTCCGCAGATGCGAAAGAATTGGGGCAAGTTTCGCGCGCCCCCGCGCGCACCGGCTCTTCACCGTCCCGCTGGGCACGTCAAGCACCTGAGCTGCGTCTTCGACCGAATAGCCCATCATGTCGACCAGGACGAGCGCCGCTCGCTGGTCGGTGGGCAGCAGCTTCAGGGCGGCCGAAACCTCCATCGAGACCTCACGCTCGACGGTCTGGTCGGGCAGCGGGCTGTCGCGTTCGGCGGCCTCGATGAGCTCGTCGTCGGCCACGGGCCTGATGGACTTGCGGCGCATCCGGTCGAGACAGGCGTTGACGACGATGCGGTGCAGCCAGGTGGTGACCGCCGCCTCGCCGCGGAAGGTGCCGGCCTTGCGATAGGCGGACACGAACGCGTCCTGGACCGCGTCGGCGGCCTCGTCGGGGTCGCCGAGGGTGCGCAGGGCGACGGCCCACATGCGGTCGCGGTGCCTCTTGACGATCTCGCTGAAGGCGTGTGGATCCCCGTTGATGTGCGCGGTCAGCAGGTCGGCGTCGCTGACAGCCGGCCGATCCGCGGGAGAAGGTGTCTCGGGTGGGGAGTTCACAAGAGGGATTCCTGGTTATGCCGATCCGGGAGAGTGCACCACTACTTCATAGATGGTGCCATGAAACTTGCCCGCATCTGCCGGAAGACGCGTAAACCAGATCAAAACGTACTGACCGGTTGCGGCTTGATCAGGAGTAAGAGTGATCTTGCCCGAGGCGTCCTTCGCCTTGGCCACGGTCTTGAGTGAGGAGAGCTCCGGCTTGCTGCCGACCTTCAGCTCCACGGTCGCGCCCGGCGCGTCGGCCAGCGTGGCCACCACGTCGCTGATCTGCATGGACTTGCCCATGTCGAGGAGCAGGCCCACGCCGTCCTTGAGATTGCCCAGCTCGGCGCTGTTGTAGTTGTCGGTCTTCCAGAACGTGCTGGGCTTGCCGTCGATCGTCAGGTGCGCCAGCTCCTGCTTCTCCTCGCGGTCGCCGAGCGGGTCGAAGCCGTTGGCCTCTTCGGCCTTGACGGCCTGCGGCTGGGTGGAGGGCTTGGCGCTCGGCGTGGTCGAGGGGTCGGCGGCCTCCGGCGTGCTCGGGCTGCCCAGGCTGCGACCGATCGTCCAGGCGCCCACGCCGACCGCGGCGATGACCAGCAGCACCACGACGGTCATCAGCACCCGGTTGAGGACGCCGCCGTTTTGGGGTGCCATGTGGTGGTGCTGCATGGTCGGGCGCGGCGGCGCCGCGGGCCGTCGCTCGGTGTCGAGACCCTCGGAGGGGGACGCCGCCGGCACCGAGGGAGGGGTCTGGGGATAGGCGATGGGGATCGGCATCGGCCGAGCCACGCCGGCCAGCGCCTCGGCGACCTCGGCCGGGCTGGTCAGCGGGCTCTGCCCCCGGCGCGCCTCGGGCAGGCAGGCCCTGACCGTGACCGTCTCCAGGTAGCTGGGCACGCCGGCGGTGACCTGGCGGGGCGTGCAGAAGTGCCCGTCGTTCATGGGAGCGGCCGGCAGGCCGTGCTCCTCCTCGTCGCCGGGCCAGTGGCCGGTCAGCCCGGCGTAGAGCAACCGGCCCAGCCCCTCGGCGTCGTCGAGGGCGGGCTGGTCGGTGGTGAGCCCGGCCAGGGCCGCGTCGACCGCGACGCCCAGCACCTTGACGATGTTGCCGGTGGTCCACACCAGGTGGGCGGGGCGCAGGCACAGGTGGTAGAGGTTGGCCTCGTGGGCGTGGGCGAGCGCCTCGGCGGCCTCGGCGACCAGCCCGGCCGCCCGCTCGGGGTCGAGGGGACCGGCGGCGAGCAGGTCGGCCAGTGTGTCGCCGGTGACCCACTCACTGACCACGTAGGAGTAGTCGTCCTCCTGGGCCGCGTCGAAGACCTGGGTCAGACGCGGGTCGGTGAGCCGGCTGGCCGCCCGGGCGGCGGTGACCACCTCTTGGACGCGCGGAAACTCGGGCGCGAAGGTGTGCACGGCGACCGGGCGGGCGAGGATCTCGTCGATCGCCTTCCACAGCGTGGCACCATCGGATTCGCTGACCCGGTCCTCGAGCCGGAAGCGTTCGGCGAGACGGGTGCCGGGTTCGACGGCAGACGTGCTCACTGACTCACTCCGCTCGGCCGATCGGGTGTGCTAATGACTCGACGCGCCTGCGCGGAGGTGTCCCACGTAGGCATGCTATGCCGGGTGGATCCGCCCACGCGCCTCCTGCTTCCATTCGTGCGTGTCGGGCACCATGCTAGTGCCGCGTTGGTTCGGCCCGCGTTCTTAACGCCCTACCCTCCCGGCGACCATCCCAACGATCGAGTTGACCTCGGGAATGCGCGCCCGATGGGCGACCGCGAGATACAACAGCATGCCCAGCCCACCGCCGACAGCCAAGATGATCAGAGAATTGAGGAAGTCGAGCCCTCCGAAGACCTGCTGGACGGTCCACACCGCGGCCAGTGCCAGCACGGCGGCGGGCAGGGCCGCGAGATACATCCGGGTCAGCGCCATGCCGATCTCCCAGCCGCCCAGCCCCCGCACCCGCCGGGCGGCCAGCCACCAGGCCACCATCGCGCCGAGGGCGTAGGCGACGGCGTAGGCGAAGGCCAGCCCCATCACGGCGTAGCGGGCGGGCAGCAGCTGGAAGAAGACCACCATGAGCACCGCGTTGACCGCGGTCGTGCCCGCGCCGACGAACACCGGCGTGCGGGTGTCGCCGAAGGCGTAGAAGACGCGCAGCAGCAACTGGAAGATCGCGAACGGCACCAGCGCCAGGCCGTACACCTGCAGCACGTTGCCGATGTAGACGGCCGCCTCGACCGAGGTGGCCCCGTGGGCGTAGATCGGCACGGTGATGGCCGGGCCGAGCACCATCAGCAGCAGCGACACCGGCACCATCACCGAGCTGATCAGGCGGACACTCGACCCGAACTCTCCGCGTACGTCGTCCAGCCGCCCCTCGGTCACCCCTCGGCTCATCCGCGGCAGCATGGCGGTGATCACCGAGACGCCGATGACGCCGTAGGGCAGCTGGAAGAGCTGGAAGGCGAAGGTGTAGGGGGTGATGCCGTGGCCGGGGACCGCGTCGCCCGCCGCGCTGGACAGGTTGGTGGTCAGCATGAACCCGAGCTGGGTGATGACCACGTAGCCGATCGTCCAGATGCCCGCCCGGCCCATCTCGCCGAGCCGCGCGTTGCGCAGGTCGAAGCGGGGGACGAAGGAGAACCCGGCCCGCCTGAGCGCGATGATCAGGACGAGCGCCTGCGCCACGATGCCGGCCGTGGTGCCGAGGCCGAGCAGGGCCAGCTGCCCGTTGGTGACCTTGGAGATGTCGCCGCCGGTCGTGCCGGCGATCACCGCGTAGGCCGCCAGCACGCCGATGACCACGAGGTTGTTGACGACGGGCGCCCACATCGGAGCCGCGAAGCGGTCCCGGGTGTTGAGGATGGCGCCCGCGACCGCTCCGATGCCGAAGAAGGCGAGCTGCGGCAGAATGAACCTGGCCAGTGCCACCGCCACCTCGAACTTACGGGTGCCGGGCTCCCAGTCGGTGGTGTAGAGGTCGATGAGCAGCGGCGCCGCCAGCACCGCCAGCGCCGCGACCAGGATCAGCGCGACCGTGGTGATCGTCATGAGCCGTTGCTCGTACGCCCGGCCGCCGTCGGGGTCGTGCTGCTGCGCTCGTACGATCATCGGCACCACGACGCTGCTCAGCACGCCGAGCAGCAGCAGGTCGAGGATGCTGTAGGGGATCGCGTACGCCGCGTTGTAGGCGTCGCCCATCGCCATGGTGCCGATCGCGTAGGCGAGCACCATGGTCCGGACGAAGCCGGTGACCCTGGACACCATCGTGCCCGCGGCCATGATGGCGCTGGCCCGCAGCAAGCGGCTCATACGGTCTCACTTTCCCGTGTCCTGGTGGCTCGCTGCAGCCGTCGCTGCGACCTGCGCCTCAGCACCCGGGTCACGACGGCGGCGAACATGACCGTCAGCGCCGCCCCGACGATCACCAGCGCGATCCCGGTGTAGCCGGTGGTGCGGATCGTCAGCTTCACCGGCTTGCCGTACGGCTGGCCGTCGGCGGTCTTGAGCTGGACGTTGACGGTGGCGTCACCACTGCCGCCGCTCATGGTCGCCTTCATCGGGACCTGGAGGGTGCCGCTCTGCCCGTTGCCCCCGATCACCAGCCGTGTGGACGCGCGCTCGTCGATCTGCAGCCGCGCGGGGCTGTTGGAGGTGACCTCGATGTCGACCGTGACCTCGTCCGGCAGGGAGTTCTTGACGCTGATCGGCACCACGCCGTCGGCGCCGGCCAGGGTGCGCGGCCGGTCGGGGTCGGCGCCGGTGATCGAGATCTTGTTCATCCGGCTCTGCACCGCGCTGTCGACGATCTTGGTCATCGCGCGGCCGGCCCGTGACTGGTTGCGCCAGGCGGAGGAGGTCAGCCTGAGCACAGCCGCGTCGAAGTCGGACGGCGGCTTGCCGGTGATGATGCCGGAGGTGAGCTGTGCCCGGCCCGCGACCTCCTTGACCGGGTCGAGGTACTTGGCTCCGAGCTCTTCCTTGCGATCCTGCTCGGTGTAGGTCAGGCCGGCCCGCGGCACCTGGGTCGTGGCCGGCTTGATCGAGCTGAGCGGGGTGAGCGTCAGCCACGGCAGCTTGCCAGCGGTCTTGAGCAGCGAGGAGACGAGCGTGGGGTTGGGGTCCCAGCGCCGCGACGGGGCCATGACCAGCGATCTGGCCTGCGTCTGGCCGGGCTCGGCGGAGATCATCGCCGTCTCGGCGACGAACCGCTGCCTGCTGAGCGCCACCGAGCCGGAGACGCTGGAGTCGGGCTCCAACATGCGGCTCAGGCCCGCGTCGGCGATGAGCGCGGTGACGGGGCCCGCGACGCTGTCGAGCGTCGTCGCGGCGTCGGGCGTGTGGCTCACGGGCGGCAGGGGCGGCACGTTCGTCGAGTTGAGCAGGACCCTCGTCACGCGGGCGACGCCCGGCTTGCCCACGGAGAGCAGGTCGAGCGCGTCGGGGTCGATCAGGCCGGCGGCCGGCCAGGCGGTGCTCGTCTGCACGTCGGGCTTGAGCAGCTCACGGGCCTTCTGGCCGCCCAGCTCGATCGCCCGGCCCGTCTGGCTGTCGAACCCGCGGTGGGCCAGGGCGGCCACGTCGGGGTCGGCGTAGGGGGTGGCCACCACGGGGGAGTTGGCCAGGGCGGATCGCAGATCGGTGAGCCACTGGGTGGCGCCGCCGTCGGCAGGTTTCTTCTGGAGCCCGTCCTTGGTGCTGAGGGAGTAGGGCTTGGTCATCGCGTGCGCGTCGTCGAGGAGCGCGGGGTCGACGATCCAGGTGACGTTCTTGGACGCTGTCTTGGCGATGCGGGCCAGGTCGGCGAGCCGGCCCTTGCCGGTCAGGGCCGCGCTCAGCTTGTCGTCGGTGAAGGTGGCGTCGTCGGCGCGGTGCGGCTGGTCGATGATCGGCAGGACGACGGCGAGCCGGTTGCGCGGCGGCCTCTGCGGCGTCGCGGGCGCGTACGTGAGCAGCGTGCGTTGCACGCCGAGCGATCGCCAGCCCTGTTGCAGCACCTCGACGGCCACCGGGTAGACGCCGAACGAGCTGAGCTGCAACTGCGCGGGTGTGCGGGTGATCTCCCAGGTGGCCGACGCGCCGGCCTCCAGCGCAGGGAAGTCCATGCTCGACGAGGTGGAGACGTTGCCCGGGAGCGTCGGTGGCGTCTGGTCGGCCAGGTAGGAGTCGATGGCGGCCCGATCGGCCAGCCGCTGCGCCGAGTAGCGCAACTGGACCCGCAGGCCGGGCATGGCGGCGCCGGTGTCGTTGCGGATCGTCCCGCTGATCTTGATCTCGTCGGCGGCGCCGGTGGTGAACTCGGGGGTGATGGACGTGACCGTCAGCTCGAGCCCCTGCCGGGCCGTCATCACCGTCGTCGCGGCAGCGGTGTCCGGCGTCGTCGCGACCAGGGGCGCGAGCAACGTGGTGGACAGGGCGGCGAGCACCGTGACCTTACGGATCACGCGTCCGCCTGGGCTGAAGTACGACGCACGCCCGCAATGGTACGGGTTCAGTGCCGCGACGCGACCGCCACACGTGATCCCCTGGGGCGTGCGACTGCCAGGTCGACGCTCTTGCCGGACAGGAGACTCAGCAGGTCAAGGGCACGCAGGGAGATGGCGGTGTGGCGTTCGCCGGTGGCGGTGAAGATCGGATCCCTGTCCGGCCGGAGACGTTCGTCGATCAGCACCGGCAGCTCGTCGGGCAGCAGCAACGGGCTGACGAGCCCGGCCGCGTAGTCGGTGGCGGAGTTGACCAGGAAGGCGGGCGCCGGCCGCACGTTGCGGGCGCCCAGCAGCCGGCCGAGCACTCCGGGCCGGGGCGGCGCGGCCACCGTGGAGACGACGGCGACGACCTCGTTTCGCACTCTGGTGGCGACCTCGAACACCGTGACGGCCACGCACCTTTCGGGTGGTGCGGAGATCATCTCAGGTAGCTCGTCCGCGTGAGTCATAGGACGCGGAAGGCGTACGATCTCATGATGGACCTGGTGTGCGAGGAGCCAGCGGTGGATCGCGAGGGCGTCCTTCATGAACACGCTCCTTCGTTCCTTGGCCCCCGACGGTCCTCTGACCGACGGTAACCCGGACCTGATGTGGCCCGGGGGATATGTTCCGGAATCGAAGGACCTACCCAGCTTGTCCGAGTCAAATCTGACCGAAATCCAGCAGCGGGCCATGAACGACCTGTTCCGCAAGATCGCCCCCGTGGCCGACGAGCTCGGCCGGCTGTTCGCCGCGCACGGCCATGAGCTGGCCCTTGTCGGCGGCCCGGTGCGCGACATCCTGCTCGGCCGCGTCGGCAACGATCTCGACCTGACCACCGACGCCCGCCCTGAGCGGGTCCTTGAGCTGGTTAGGGACTGGGCCGATTCCGTCTGGACCATCGGCATCGACTTCGGCACGGTCGGCGTCCGCAAGGGCGGCTGGCTGATCGAGATCACCACCTACCGGAGCGAGTCGTACGACCCCAAGTCGCGCAAGCCCGAGGTGATGTACGGCGAGACGCTCGAAGCCGACCTGGAGCGGCGCGACTTCGCCGTCAACGCGATGGCCGTGCGGCTGCCCACGCACGAGTTCGTCGACCCCTACGGCGGGCTGACCGACCTGTCGGCGAAGCTGCTGCGCACCCCCGGCGCCCCCGAGCGGTCCTTCGAGGACGACCCGCTGCGCATGCTGCGCGCGGCGCGGTTCGCCTCACAGCTGGGCTTCGCCGTCGACGCCGCCACGGTCGAGGCGATGACCGCGATGGCCGAGCGCATCGAGATCGTCTCCGCCGAGCGGATCCGCGACGAGCTCGACAAGCTGGTCTGCGGCGGCAACCCCCGCGAGGGGCTGCGCCTGCTGGTGGAGACCGGGCTGGCCGCGCACGTCCTGCCCGAGCTGCCCAGGCTCCGCCTGGAGATCGACGAGCACCACCGCCACAAGGACGTCTACGAGCACACCCTGACCGTGCTCGACCAGGCCATCGCCCAGGAGGAGGACGGCAAGGCCGACCGGATCCTGCGCTGGGCCGCGCTCCTGCACGACATCGGCAAGCCCAAGACGCGGCGGCACGAGGCGGGCGGGCGGGTCTCCTTCCACCACCACGAGGTGGTGGGGGCGCAGCTGACCAAGAAGCGGATGACCGAGCTCAGGTTCCCCAAGGACGTCGTGGCCGACGTCTCGCGGCTGGTGGAGCTCCATCTGCGCTTCCACGGCTACGGCACGGGAGAGTGGACCGACAGCGCGGTGCGCCGCTACGTCCGCGACGCCGGCCACCTGCTCGACCGCCTGCACAAGCTGACCAGGGCCGACTGCACCACCCGCAACAAGCGCAAGGCTTCCACTCTGTCGCGCACTTACGACCAACTGGAGGAGCGCATCGCCCGGCTGGCCGACGAGGAGGAGCTGGCCAAGATCCGACCGGAGCTCGACGGCAACGAGATCCAGCGCGTCCTCGGCGTCGGGCCGGGGCCGGTCGTCGGGCAGGCGTATAAGTTCCTGCTGGAGCTCCGCCTGGACAAAGGGGTCATCGGCACGGAGGCGGCCACCGAGGCGCTGCTGGAATGGGCCCGCGACAAGGGCCTCACGACCGGCCCGGCGTGACGGGCCGGACCGTCAGCGTGACGCGGGCTCGGTGGTAGAGCTGACCATCCGGTAGACGGCGGCCACCACCGGGTAGCCGATCGCGATGATCGCCACCGCCAGGTAGGACTTGCCGTTGGCCGGCAGGATCGCCGCCGCGAGCGCCGCCGCGAGCACGTACATGCCGTTGAAGAGCATGTCGTAGATGGAGAAGGCACGTCCCAGGTAGGCGTCCTCGACGTCGCGCTGCACGGTGGTGTCGGCGCAGATCTTCACGCTCTGCCCGGCCAGGCCCAGCACGAACCCGGCCGCCGGCAGCCCCCACGTCTGGAACGGCAGCACCAGCGCCGCCGTGAGCACCCCCGCGGCGGTCAGCGCGATGGGCACCCACCGCTCGATGGTGAACCGCTCGGTCGCCCATGGTGTGACGATCACCGCGAAGAAGGAGCCGACGCCGGCGGCGGCCACCACCAGGCCGCTCCCGCGCAGCGCCGCGTCGGGGTCGCCGTCGGTGAAGTAGTAGCGGTAGAGGATGATGCCGAGCGCGGTCGCCATGCCGAAGAGGAACCGGTGCGCGGCCATCGCGCCCATCGTGGCCGCGGCGACGCGGTGGCGGCCCAGGTGGCGGACACCGTCGACGAGACCGACCAGCACGTTGCGCAGCGCCTCGCGGGCCTGTGGCCGGTCGGGGTCGTAGGACGGGCCCAGCAGCGAGCGGTCCATCGTACGGGCGATCAGGGCGCTGAGCCCGAACACCACACCCGAGGTGGTGAGCAGCAGAGCGGTGCCCGCGTTGCCCCCACCGAACACCTCGCGCAGCAGGAACCCCACTCCCGCGCCGACGAACGTCAGCACCGTGCCCGAGGTGGGTGTCACCGCGTTGGCCGCCATCAGCCGGTCGGGCGGCACCACATGGGGCAGCGAGGCGCCGAGCGCGGCCAGGAAGAACCGGTTGACGGCGAGGACGCCCAGCGCCGCGATGTAGAACACCGGATCGGGCACGCCGGACACGACCAGGACGGCCGCGCCGATCAGCAGCACACCGCGCGCCAGCGGCGCGAGCACCAGGATCTGCCGCCGCGACCAGCGGTCGATGAACACCCCGACGAACGGCCCGAGGATGCTGTAGGGCAGCAGCAGCACGGCCAGCCCCGTCGCCACCGCCAGGGCCGTGGTCTGCTTCTCGGGGCTGAAGAAGGCGAACCCCAAGACGGCGAACTGAAAGATGCCGTCGGAGAACTGGGACACCAGACGGGTGCCGAACA
Organism: Nonomuraea sp. CX421; assembly: GCF_059358955.1. NCBI lineage: Bacteria > Bacillati > Actinomycetota > Actinomycetes > Streptosporangiales > Streptosporangiaceae > Nonomuraea > Nonomuraea sp. CX421. The sequence goes on from NZ_JCADBK010000014.1 coordinate 108,684, forward strand.
GTCGCCGGAAGTCTCGGCCTCTCAGGACCACGCGTAGATCGGCGACAAAGGACACCCAGTCAGCCTAGCCCCGTGCCTCGGTCCGTGGCGCGTGAGAGGTTGGCGCCGCAGGTCCGCGATCGGGTCCGGATCACGCTCATGATCACGTACGCTTCATAGCGTGACGACTGACGAACTCGTGGTGCTGGTCGACGGTCAGGGCCACGCGATCGGCACCGCCTCCAAGACCGCGGTGCACGGCGAGCGGACCCCGCTCCATCTCGCGTTCTCCAGCTATGTCTTCGACCACGACGGCCGGGTGCTGCTCACCAGGCGGGCGGCCCACAAGCTCACCTGGCCAGGCGTCTGGACCAACAGCTGCTGCGGCCATCCGCTGCCCGGCGAGAGCCTTGAGCACGCGGTCGGCCGCCGGCTCTCCTACGAGCTCGGCCTGACCGTCGAGCGGGTCGACCTGATGCTTCCCGGCTTCGCCTACCGCGCGGTCATGGGCAACGGCATCGTCGAGCACGAGCTGTGCCCGGTCTACCGGGTGACGGTCAGCACCCCGGCCACGCCCAACCCCGACGAGGTGGGCGAGATCCTCTGGATGCCCTGGGCCGAGTTCGTGGCGGGTGTCCGGAGCGACCTGCTCGCCATCTCGCCGTGGTGCAAGGAGCAGATCCCCCTGTTGGCCGATCTCGGCCCCGACCCCCTGCGCTGGCCACGGGCCTCGGCCGACGACCTTCCTCCGGCAGCCCGCGCCGCCCGCGAGACCCCGTGACGCGTCCGGCGCCGCGGGAGGCGGCGCCGGGGGAGCGTGGAGACGGTGGAGCCGGCGGTCAGCGCTCGACCTCGCCGCGGATGAACTTCTCCACGTAGTCACGGGCCTCGTCGTCGGAGTGCTGCACCGGCGGAGACTTCATGAAGTAGGAGGAGGCGCTCAGGATCGGGCCGGCGATGCCCCGGTCGAGGGCGATCTTGGCGGCGCGGACCGCGTCGATGATGATGCCGGCCGAGTTGGGAGAGTCCCACACCTCGAGCTTGTACTCCAGGTTGAGCGGGGTGTCGCCGAACGAGCGGCCCTCCAGGCGGACGTAGGCCCACTTGCGGTCGTCGAGCCACGGCACGTGGTCGGACGGGCCGATGTGCACGTCGGCCTTGCCCATCTCGTGCGGGATCTGCGAGGTGACCGACTGCGTCTTGGAGATCTTCTTGGACTGGAGGCGCTTGCGCTCCAGCATGTTCATGAAGTCCATGTTGCCGCCGAAGTTGAGCTGGTAGGTGCGCAGCAGCTCGACCCCGCGGTCCTCGAACAACTTGGCCAGGACGCGGTGCGTGATGGTGGCGCCGACCTGCGACTTGATGTCGTCGCCGATGATCGGCACGCCGGCCTCGGTGAACTTCTCGGCCCACTCGGGGTCGGAGGCGATGAACACCGGCAGCGCGTTGACGAACGCCACCTTGGCGTCGAGGGCGCACTGAGCGTAGAAGCGGTCGGCCTCCTCGGACCCCACCGGCAGGTAGGAGACCAGGACGTCGACCCGGTTGTCGCGGAGCACCCGCACCACGTCGACGGGCGCTTCGTCGGACTCCTCGATGATCTCCGAGTAGTACTCGCCAAGCCCGTCGAAGGTATGGCCACGCTGGACGGTCACCCCCGTCGGGGGCACATCAGTGATCTTGATGGTGTTGTTCTCGCTGGCGACGATCGCCTCGGACAGGTCGCGGCCGACCTTCTTGGCGTCCACGTCGAAGGCGGCGACGAACTCGACGTCGCCCACGTGGTAGTCGCCGAACTTCACGTGCATCAGGCCCGGCACCCGGATGTCCGGGTCGGCGTCCTTGTAATAGTGAACGCCCTGGACCAGCGACGCCGCGCAGTTGCCGACACCGACAATGGCCACGCGAACCGAACCCATCGCACTCGCTCCCTTACTCATCAGTTGACGTGGTATCCCTCACGGGCTCTTGCGAGGCCCGTCTCTCTGTCGCGATCAGCTCGTTCAGCCAGCGCACCTCGCGCTCGACCGATTCGAGACCGTGACGCTGCAGCTCGAGCGTGTAGCTGTCGAGGCGCTCCCTCGTGCGGGCCAGGGCCGTGCGCACGCTGTCGAGTCGTTCCTCCAGCCGGCTGCGGCGGCCTTCGAGGATGCGCAGGCGCACCTCGGCCTCCGTGTGCCGGAAGAAGGCGAAGTGAACACCGAAGCTCTCGTCCTCCCAGGCGGAGGGCCCGGCCTGGGTGAGGAGATCCTGGAGGCGTTCCTTGCCTTCGGCGGTCAGTTTGTAGACGATCTTCGATCGCCCTCCCACGATGGTGGCGGGAGCCGGCTGATCTTCGGCGATGAGGCCCTGCTCCAGTAGCGATCGCAGACATGGGTACAGCGATCCGTAGGAGAAGGCGCGGAACATGCCCAGCAGCGCGTTGAGTCGTTTGCGCAGCTCGTAGCCGTGAAGGGGGGTCTCGTGGAGCGACCCGAGGACTGCCAACTCGAGCACTCTGCCCTGTCCGCCGGCCACGCTGATCCGCCCCCTCTCGCGTCGATGTATCGAGCCGATACATCCCGAGGATACGTCGGATCGCTATATGGCCGCAATCAACGACTTTGCCAAGTGGTTGGGATGAATTGGTAAAAAGCCGTAGTCTGGCGCTCATGTGGTCACAGCGAAGGGTGGTGGATTACGGCCTTGCGAAGAAGGCGGTGGTCCGCTCCGTGCGTGCCGGGCGCTCGTCGCCCGTGGACGTCTGTGACGCACAGCCCTACCTCCTCCGTACGGCGCGCCACTTAGGCGAACCGACCGAACGCCTCTGCCCGGTGTGCGAGAGGGAGAACGTCACCAACGTGACCTATGTCTATGGGGATTCCCTGGGACGACTTGCCGGTCAGGCAAAGGTCATGTCAGAACTCGTGGAGATGGCCCATGATTACGACGAGTTCCGGGTGTACGTCGTCGAGGTCTGCCAAGGTTGTTCCTGGAACCACCTGACGGTCTCGTTCGTCCTCGGCAACGGGCCGCCGGACCTCGTCGGCAAGCCGTAGAAGACCGAGGGCGGCGAGGTGTCTCACGCCCATCCGCCGTGCTATCCGACGACGATGCGAGGACGTGTGAGTAACAGCATGAACGAGGGGACGGGCCGCCCGGGGAGGCGCCGTCGCTCCAACTCATCCCGTTCCGTTCCCCAGGGGTCCACGCCGCAAACCGGCGACTCCGGCTGGGGCGCCGCCGAACCTCCACGCCGTCCGGAAGCCGCCTACGAGCAGACCGGTACGATGTCGGCGCAGCCGTACGAGCCGGGACCGCGTCCTGGGCCGCGCACGCCGGAACCTTACAATCCGGGCCCGCACCAGCCGGGCAGGCGCGAGCCGGCGCCCCAGCAGGCACCCCACCAATCGCCCCAGCATGCGCCCCGCGAGGTCGCCCCGCGCACCCCCGGCCCGCGCGGGCAGGCGTCGCGCGGAGAGACCGAGACGCGCGGCCGGGCCAACCAGGAGACCATGGTCAGCGACGGCCCGCGCCGAGCGCGAGGTCGCGGCGGTGGCGGGGGCAGCGGCCCTCAGGGGCCGGCCGGACCGGGTAAGCCCGAGGGAGACAAGCCCCGCTGGCGCAGGTTCATCCCCAACTGGAAGATCGTCATGGCCGGCTTCGCGGTGCTCGCCGCCGGCCTCTTCGGCATGATCGCCGTGGCCTACGCCAACATGCCGGTGCCCACGCAGGACCAGGTCCAGGAGGGCGTCGACGACCAGGGCAGCGTCATCTACGACGAGAACAAGAAGGTGCTGGCCCGGCTCGGCGTCAAGCGCGTCCCGGTGACCTACGACCAGGTGCCGCGCGCGGTCCAGGACGCCGTCATCGCCGCCGAGAACAGCTCGTTCCGTGACGACGCCGGCATCTCGTTCTCCGGCATGATGCGCTCGCTCTGGAGCACCGCCTCCGGCCAGCAGGTGCAGGGCGCCTCGACCATCACCCAGCAGATGGCCCGCAACTACTACGACGGCCTCTCCCAGGAGCGGTCCGTGCAGCGAAAGCTCAAGGAGATCTTCGTCGCGGTCAAGCTGAACAAGCAGCTCAGCAAGGAGAAGATCCTCGAGCAGTACCTCAACACGATCTACTTCGGCCGGGGCGCCTACGGCATCGGCGCGGCGGCCGACGCCTTCTTCGGCAAGAAGGTCGAGAAGCTGACGCCCGAGCAGGGCGCCTACCTGGCCGGCCGCATCCAGAACCCCGACGCCTTCGACCGCGCCGAGCTGGCCGGCAAGATGGGCGACACCGAGTTCCGCTACAACTACGTGATCAAGCAGATGGCCCTGCTCGACCCCACCGCCTACGGCGCGCTGCCGGCCAAGTCGCCGAAGTCGCCCAAGCGGATCACGTACAAGACGAAGGACTACTTCAAGGGCCTGGCCGGCTACGAGGTCGAGGCGGTGCTCAACGAGCTGAAGGCCCGCGGGATCAGCAGGGAGGACGTCGAGAAGGGTGGATACAAGATCTACTCGACGTTCAACAAGGAGCTCATGCAGGCCGCCAAGAACGCGGTGAACAAGCACACCGCGGGTCTGCCCGGCGAGATCAACGCGACGCTCGCGGCCGTCGACCCGACCAACGGCCGGGTCCGCGCCTTCTACGGCGGCGACGACTACGAGAAGGACCAGTGGAACGACGCCTTCCTCTCGCAGAAGCAGGCGGCCTCCGCGTTCAAGCCGTACGTGCTCGCCGCCTGGCTCGACGCCGGCTACAGCCTGAACAGCTACGTGCCGACCAAGGGCCCGGTCAAGCTGCCCGGCACCACCGACATCAACAACGACCACGCGATGAAGGCGTCGGCCGTCGACGTCGTCTCCGCCACGGCCCAGTCGGTCAACACCGCCTACGCGAAGATGGGGGAGAAGGTCGGGCTGGACAAGGTCATCGACATCGCCTCCAAGGCCGGGCTCAACGAGGGCCGGCTGAAGGACGCCGAGTCCCGTCACCACTACCTGATCACCATCGGCAGTAGCCAGGTGACGGCCGTCGAGCAGGCGGGCGGCTACTCGATCTTCGCCAACGGCGGCAAGCACTACCCCAGTCACGTCGTCATCCAGGTGCGCGACAAGAAGAACCAGGTCGTGTTCAACGAGAAGAAGACGCCGGTCAGGGTCATCTCGGAGGACGCCGCGGCCGACGCCGTCACCGCGCTGGAGGCCGTGGTCAAGCAGGGCACCGGCCGTAACGCCGCGCTGTACGACCGTCCGGTGGCCGGCAAGACCGGGACGAACAACGAGAACAAGGAAGCCTGGTTCGTCGGCTTCACCCCGCAGCTGTCGACCGCCGTCGGCATGTTCCGCCAGGAGTGCCGGACCAAGGCCGGCCGGGTCGTCCAGCCGGTCCACGACAACTGCCCGGTGACGAGGGGCAAGAGCAAGAAGTACAACGCCCAGAACCCGTACAGCAAGCCGTACGAGGTGCCGCTGGGCAGCGGTTTCCAGGGTGCCACCTACCCGGCGGCGATCTGGAAGTCCTTCATGACCGAGGCCATGAAGGGGCAGAAGGTCGAGCAGTTCCCGCCGCGGGCCGACACCGGCATCGCCGAGAACCTCGCGCCCAAGCCCGTCCCCACGCCCACGGCCACCAAGGACCCGTTCCCCGAACAGGATCCCGACGAGGTCTGCGGCGAGATAGGTCTCTGCGACGACGACCAGATCGTCTCGATCGACCCCAACCAGAACGACGGCGTGCCGCAGGACGAGCCCACCATCATCGGGCAGGGGCAGGGCTCGATGCCCGCGCGGCCGGGACCGATGCCCGTCAGACGCGAGAACCAGTGAAGACGGAGGAGCGTCCGCCGCTGAGCGAGCGGCTCGCCTCGCGCCTGCCTCCAGGGCTGACCACCGCCCTGGAGCGGGCGCGCCCCCTCGTCACGCGCGCCCTTGATCGGGTGCGCGCCTTCGTCACGCCGGCACTCCCGTACCTCCCCCTGGCGCTGTTCGGGATCCTGGGGGCGACGCTCGCCTACATCGTCCGGCTACCGTGCCGGACCGGCGGCTGGAACGACCAGGTCTCGACCTACACGAACTTCTGCTACACCGACATCTATCCGCTCTACTTCGACCGGCAGCTGGCGACGGAGAACCCTTACTTCGCCGACGTGCCGTTCGACAAGCACGTCGAGTATCCGGTGGTGCTCGGCGAGGTCATGCAGGCGTTCAGCTGGCTGGTACGCCGGCTGGAGCCCGACCATGTCGCCCAGGCGGTCCGGTTCTACGACATCACCGTCATCTTCCTCGGGATCTCCCTGGTGGCCGGCGTCGTGCTGATGGCCGTGGTGGCCGGACGCGCCCGGCGCTGGGACGCCCTGTGGTACGCGCTCGCGCCCTCGGTGATCCTGGCCGCCTACATCAACTGGGACCTGGTCGCGGGCGCGCTGTCGATGGGCATGCTGCTGGCCTGGGCGCGCAAGCGGCAGGTGCTGGCCGGCGTGCTGCTCGGCCTGGCGATCGCGACGAAGTTCTACCCGCTGATGTTCGTCGGGGCGCTCTTCCTGCTGACGCTGCGGACCGCGCGCTGGCGACCGTTCCTCGTCACGATGGCCGCGACCGTGGGCACCTGGCTCGTGGTCAACGTGCCGTTCATGGTGCTGGCCTGGGACGGCTGGCGCAGGTTCTACGTGTTCTCGCAGGAGCGCGGCGTCGACTGGGGCTCGCCCTGGCTGTACTTCCAGCACAAGGGCTGGCCCGTTCTCGGCGAGGCCGACGTCAGCGTGCTGGGCACGGTCTCGCTGGCCATTCTCTGCCTGGGCATCGCGATCCTCACGCTGGCCGCGCCGCGCAGGCCCCGGCTGGCGCAGATCTGCTTCCTGGCGCTGGCCGCGTTCATGATGACGAACAAGGTCTGGTCGCCGCAGTTCGTGCTCTGGCTGGTGCCGTTCGCGGTGCTCGCCCGGCCCAACTGGAAACCGATCGCGCTCTGGCAGCTCGCCGAGGTGTGGTACTTCTTCGCGATCTGGCTCTACCTGCTCTCCCAGCCGCCGGTCAGCCGCGACGACCTGGGCATCGGCGACGACACCTACTTCACTGCCGTCTGGGGGCGCGTCATCACGATCGCGATCATGATGGCGTTCGTCGTGCGTGACATCCTCCGTCCGGACAGGGACGTGGTACGGCAGGCCGACGTGGACGACCAGGTGGGTGGCGTGTTCGACGATGCCCCCGACCGGTTCACGCTGGCCGCCTCGCCTCGATGATCACGCGTTCCGCCGATCGCGACGCGCTGCTGCTCTGGCTGAGCTCGCGGGCCGGGCTGCTCACGGCGACGCTGCTCGGCGTCACGTTCGCCGATTACCTGGGCAAGTGGCGGCAGTGGGACGCCGGGCTCTTCATCACGATCGCCCAGCACGGCTACGACGGCGACCCCGACCGGCCGCCCGACCCGGGACTGCCCGCGTTCTTCCCCGGGTTACCCATGGTGCTGCGCCTGGTCCACCTCGTCGTGCCCGACTGGACGGCCGCCGGCATGATCGTCTCGCTGGTGGCCGGAGCGGTGGCCGTGATGGCGCTGGCCCGGCTGGCCGAGCACGAGGGCGCCTCGGGCTGGATCGCGGTGCTGGCGCTGCTGGTGTTCCCGACCGCGGTGTTCCTGGCCGTGGGCTACAGCGAGTCGCTGTTCCTGGCGTTCGCGATCCCCGCCTGGCTGGCCGCTCGCCAGGGCCGCTGGCCGCTCGCCGCCGCCCTCGCCGCGGGCGCCTCCTGCGTCCGCATCACCGGCCTGTTCCTGGCGGTCGCCCTGGTCGTGGAGTTCGTCACCGGCAAGGGCGGCGTGCGCCGGGCGCCCTGGCTGCTGGTGCCGTTCCTGCCGCTGGTGGCCTACTCCGCCTTCCACTACTCCCGTTCGGGAGACTGGCTGGCCTGGAAGCACGCCCAGGAGGACGGCTGGGGCCGGCAGATGGTCTGGCCGTGGGAGTCGTGGACCACCACCTGGAACGCGGCCATGGGCACGGACGACTTCGCGGTGGCCTTCCGGATGGAGATCGCCGGGGCCGTGCTGTCCGTCGCGGTGCTCGTCTGGCTGGCGGTCGCGCGCCGGTGGAGCGAACTGGTCTACACCGGGCTCCAGGCGGGCGCGCTGATGACCTCGGCGTTCTACCTGTCGATCCCGCGCTCGCTGTTGCTGTGGTTTCCGCTCTGGCTGGCGATGGCGCGGCTGGCCGCCAGGAGGCCGTGGGTGATCGTGGTGTACGCCATGGTGTCGGGACCGCTCATGGTGCTGAACACGGTCCGGTTCATGACCGGCGCCTGGGCAGGATGATCTTCGTACCCACTTTGTGGGCACGGTAATCCAGGGAAGTTATCCACAGGCTGTGTGTATTCCCTGGAGAATCTTTCCTAGAGGTTCTTCCGCAGGAAGGCGATGTCCTCGGCCTGGCCCTCGGCCGGCGTCTCGACGACGATCGGCGCTCCGGCCGCCCGGCACACCGCGAGGATCAGCTCCGGGTCGATGGAGCCGGCGCCCAGGTTGGCGTGACGGTCGGCGCCCGAGTCGAAGGCGTCGCGCGAGTCGTTGCAGTGCACCAGATCGATCCGCCCGGTGATGGCCTTGACCCGGTCGACCAGGCCGACCAGCTCCTCGCCGCCCGCGTGGGCGTGGCAGGTGTCGAGGCAGAAGCCCACGTCGAACCCGTCGAGCGCGTCCCAGAGCCGGGCGATGCGCTCCAGCTTGCGGGCCATCGCGTTGCCGCCGCCCGCGGTGTTCTCGATCAGCACGGGGATCGGGCACTCCAGCCGCTCGAACACCTTGCGCCAGTTGTCGAAGCCGACCTGCGGGTCGTCGCTCTTGTTGACGTGGCCCCCGTGCACGATCAGGCCCTTGGCGCCGAGGCCGGCGGCCGCCTCCAGGTGCTGGGCGAGCAGCTTGCGGCTGGGAATGCGGATCCGGTTGTTGGTCGTGGCCACGTTGATCAGATAGGGGGCGTGGATGTAGACGTCGACGCCCTCCACCGGCTTGGCCGGGAGCACGGGCTTGTCGTAGCCCTGCGGGTCGCCGAGGAAGAACTGCACCACCTCCGCCCCTACTTCGGCGGCGTGGGCCGCGGGATCGTCCTGAGAGACGTGAGCTCCGATGCGCACCATGCCACCGAGCCTATCCGGAACGGCTCTCCCGTTTGATCGACCTGCGGCGGGGCAGTTGCGGTGCACCCCCTACGCGAGGAGAACGATATGGCCCGCTGGCGCTGGCGTTCGTTAATCATCTTGATCTGGGTCGTGATCGGCATCTACGTGGCCTGGGTGTACGACTACATCACGCCCGGCATCCTCAGGGACGTCGCGGAGGCTCTGCTGGCGATCTTCCTCTGGTTCCTGGTCCTGCTCGGCGTGGACCTGCACATCGGCGGATGACCCAGATATGCGGATGACCTATATATAAGGACAGTTCGTCATGGACGCCGTACGACGACGGCCCCGGAAAGCCGGGGCCGTCTCCTCATGGCAGATAACCGCCGCGGGCGATGCCGAGCGCGAGGCCGACGAACGACGCGACCAGGCCGATGATGTTGAGGGACCGCTGCGCCGTGGTCGCCGAGACGTACTGCGAGTAGAAGCCCGTCCCGAACCCGAACGTGCCGACCCACGAAGCGATCACGTGGCTGGACATGACCAGCGCCGCGACCAAGGCCACGACCCCGCACACGAGCGTGGTCACCGCGAGAGTGTTCTCGACCGGATGGGCCCGGCCGTCGCTGTTGAGTGTGAGCTTGAACCGGTCGCTCTCCGATGATGGTTGCAGGATGTGCGGCACGGCTATCACCCCCCATGGGTTTGCCCTATGCCTTCCCACCCAGGAGTGGCTGGTAACCTGGGCAGGCTGCGTTGTGATGGGTGACCCGTCACGGCCGGGCGTCGAAAGGGGCGCCCGGGTCAACACGTCAGCGTCCTCCTGTCACGGCAGAGTGTCGTGACCGCAAGAGTCCAGAGGAGGTTGGAGTCCCGCATGCGTCGTTACGAAGTAATGGTCATCCTGGACCCTTCGCTCGATGAGCGCACTGTCGCGCCGTCCCTCGACCAGTTCCTCACCGTGGTCCGCAACGACGGTGGCACTGTGGAGAAGGTCGACGTCTGGGGCCGTCGGCGTCTCGCCTACGACATTGACAAGAAGTCTGAGGGCATCTACGCCGTCATCGACATGTCCGCGGAGCCCGCGACGGTCAAGGAGCTCGACCGCCAGATGAACCTCAACGAGGGCATTCTGCGCACCAAGGTGCTCCGCCCCGACGTGCACTAAGCAGCTCGTTGCCCGGCTTTTTGTCGGGCGGCAGCCGTACTCTGAGCCGTAACCCGAAAGCGAAGGCGTGCAGGAAGGCGAGCGCTAGCCATGGCAGCAGGCGACACCGTAATCACTATCGTCGGCAACCTTGTCGACGACCCGGAGCTGCGCTTCACCCCGACGGGTCAAGCGGTGGCTCGATTCCGCATCGCGTCCACTCCGCGGTTCATGGATCGCCAGACCAACGAGTGGAAGGACGGCGAGAGCCTCTTCCTGACCTGCAACGTGTGGCGGCAGGCGGCCGAGAACGCCGCCGAGAGCCTCCAGCGTGGCATGAGGGTCATCGTGCAGGGGCGGCTCAAGCAGAGGTCTTACGAGACCAAGGAAGGCGAGAAGCGCACGGTCTACGAGGTCGAGGTCGACGAGGTCGGCCCGTCCCTGCGCAACGCGACCGCCAAGGTCAACCGCACCACCCGTCAGGGGGGCGGCGGTGGCGGCTTCGGCGGCGGCCCCGCCGACGACCCGTGGGCCTCCGCCAGTCCCGCTCCGCCGCAGGGTGGCGGCGGTTTCGGTGGCGGTGGCGGCGGCGGCTACCAGGGCGGTGGCCAGGGTGGCGGCCAGCAGTCGGGCGGCTTCGGCGGCGGCAACGACTTCAGCGACGAACCGCCTTTCTAGATCCATTCACCAGTCCGAGACCATTCCCGCCCTGACGGCGGGGCTCTGAAAGGAGCACCACGATGGCCAAGCCGGCACTGCGCAAGCCCAAGAAGAAGGTTTGCCTGTTCTGCCACGACAAGATCTCCTACGTCGACTACAAGGACACGGCGCTGCTGCGGAAGTTCATCTCCGACCGCGGCAAGATCCGTGCGCGCCGGGTGACGGGCAACTGCACCCAGCACCAGCGCGACGTGGCGACCGCGATCAAGAACGCCCGTGAGGTGGCTCTGCTGCCCTACACGAGCACCGCGCGCTAAGGAGGCCTGTCGATATGAAGCTCATCCTCACCAACGAGGTCTCCGGCCTCGGCACCCCTGGTGACGTCGTCGAGGTCAAGGACGGCTACGGCCGCAACTACCTCATCCCGCGGGGCTACGCCATGCGCTGGACCCGTGGCGCGGAGAAGCAGATCGAGTCCATCAAGAAGGCTCGTGACGCTCGCGAGATCCGTGACCTCGGCACCGCCAAGGAGGTCGCGGGCCAGCTCGGCGCCCTGCGCGTCCGGCTGACGACCCGCGCGGGCGACTCCGGCCGCCTGTTCGGCTCGATCACCACGGGCGACATCGCCGACGCCGTCAAGGCCGCCGGTGGCCCGATCCTCGACCGCCGTCGCATCGAGATCGTCAACCCGATCAAGAGCGTCGGCTCCCACAAGGTCAGCGTCAAGCTGCACCCCGAGGTCTCGGCGTCCGTCGACGTCGAGGTCGTCGCCGGCTGACACTCCGGCGCCAGCCCGGTCCTCTCCCTCATCTCAGGGAGGGGGCCGTTGCTTTTGTGGGGGCTTGGGGTGACATGGGTGCGGTGTCCGGCATGACCGCAGGTAGGGCGGTATGTCGATATCGCCGCAGCGTACAATCATCCTCGTTCTCCCCGCGTTCTTCCCCTGGAGGCCAGCCATGGTCCGTCCCTCGATGCTGCTCGCGATCGGCGCGCTGGCGGCAGCGGTCGTCGCGTGCGCGCCCGCCGACGAGCCGGCGAGCACGGCGAGCACGGCCGCTCCGGCCGACTCCACCGGCGCCGCCACCGCCTGCACCAAGGACCAGCTCAAGCTCGTCAACGCGGGCAAGCTCACCATCGCCACCGACAAGCCCGCCTACGAGCCGTGGTTCAAGGACGACGACCCGAGCAACGGCCAGGGCTTCGAGAGCGCGGTGGCGTTCGCCCTGGCGGGAGAGCTCGGCTTCGACCGCGACGAGGTGCAGTGGAGCACGGTCAAGTTCGACTCGGCCTTCGCTCCGGGCGCCAAGCAGTTCGACTTCGACATCAACCAGGTCTCGATCACCCCTGACCGCGCCAAGGTGGTCGACTTCAGCAACGGCTACTACACGGTCAAGCAGGCGATCGTGGCGATCGACGGCAGCAAGTTCGCCGGCGCGAAGAGCCTGGCCGAGCTCAAGGACGCCAAGATCGGGGTCCAGGTCGGCACCACCTCGCTCGACGCCGTCCGCAACGTGATCAAGCCCGCTGACGACCCCAACGTCTACAACGATCAGATCGACGCCATCACCGCGCTCAAGAACGACCAGGTCGAGGCGCTGGTCGTCGACCTGCCGACCGCGTTCTACGTCACGGCCGCCCAGGTGGAGAAGTCCAAGATCGTGGGCCAGTTCAGCTCCACGGGCGACGCTCCCGAGGAGTTCGGCGTGGTCATGGAGAAGGGCAGCCCGCTCAAGTCCTGCGTGGACAAGGCGGTCGACGCCCTCAAGTCCAAGGGCGAGCTGGCCAAGATCGAGCAGGAGTGGCTCGGCTCGGCGGCGGGCGCGCCGGAGCTGACGTGACCCGTCCCTCCGCCGCCTGGTGAGTGACATGACCACCGACCCGGTCTGGGTCAAAAGCGAACGCCAGCAGGAGCGCGAGCGGGTCCGCAGGTCGCGGGCCCGCCGCTCGGCGTCCATCGCCACGGCCTCCACGATCGTGTTCCTCGCGCTGGTCGTGTGGATCGTCACCAACTCACCCGGCTGGCCCCGCGTTCAGGCGTCGTTCTTCAGCGCCGACGCGTTCGTCGAGGCACTGCCCGACGTGCTCGACGGCTTCCTGCTGAACATCAAGATCTTCCTGATCGCCGAGCCGCTCATCCTCGTCGTCGGCCTGCTCGTGGCGCTGGCCAGAGGGATCAGGACTCCGGCGTTCTTCCCGATCCGGGCACTGGCGACGCTCTACACCGACGTCTTCCGCGGGGTGCCGACGCTGCTGGTGATCTTTCTCGTCGGGTTCGGGCTGCCCGCCCTGAAGCTACAGGGCATCCCGAACGACCTGGTCACGCTCGGCGTCATCGCGCTGACGCTCTCCTACGGCGCGTACGTGGCCGAGGTCCTCCGGGCGGGCATCGACTCCGTCCATCCCAGCCAGCTCGCGGCGGCCCGCTCCCTCGGGCTGAGCCACGGCAAGGCCATGCGGTTCGTGGTGCTGCCCCAGGCCGTCCGCCGGGTCGGGCCACCCCTGCTCAACGACTTCGTCTCGCTGCAGAAGGACACCGCGCTCGTCGCCACCCTCGGGCTGCCGGAGGCGCTGCGGCAGGCGCAGATCTACGCCTCCGGCAAGTTCAACTACACCTCCTACCTGGTGGCGGCGCTGCTGTTCGTGCTGCTGACGATCCCCATGGCCAGGTTCACCGACCACCTCGCCGAGCGCACCCGAAGGAGGCGCGGCGCATGAGTCTGCTGACCGTCGAGGGCGTGTGGAAGAGCTTCCACGGCCGCCCCGTGCTGCGCGGCGTCGACCTGGAGGTGAGTCCGCACGAGGTGGTCAGCCTGATCGGCTCCTCCGGCTCGGGCAAGTCCACGCTGCTGCGTTGTGTCAACCTGCTGGAGACCGTAGACGACGGCGCCATCCTGCTCGACGGCGACGAGATCACCGACCCACGGGCCGACGTCGACGACGTGCGCAAGCGGATCGGCATCGTGTTCCAGGCGTTCAACCTCTTCCCGCACATGACCGTGCTCGACAACGTCACGCTGGCCCCCCGCCAGGTGCACCGGGTCGCCAGGGACCGGGCCGAGGAGGAGGCACATGACCTGCTGGCCAAGTTCGGGCTGGCCGAGAAGGCTCGCGCCTACCCCGACCAGCTCTCCGGCGGCCAGCAGCAGCGGGTGGCCATCATCCGGGCACTGGCCACCCGGCCCAGGTTGATGCTGCTCGACGAGGTCACCTCCGCGCTCGACCCCGAGCTCGTCGTCGAGGTGCTGGGCGTCATCAGGGAGCTCAAGCAGTCGGGCATGACGATGATCCTGACGACCCATGAGATGGGCCTGTGCCGCGACGTCTCCGACACCGTGTGCTTCCTCGACGGCGGCGTCCTGCTGGAGAAGGGGCCCCCGGAGAAGATCTTCGGCGATCCCGACCATGCCCGCACCAGAAAGTTCCTGCGCAGCGTGCTCGAAGCCGGCCGGTCCTAACGCCGGTGCCGGCCCCGCCCCGAGGCCACCGGCTCGCGCTGCGGTGCCAGCAGGCTGTGCGTACGCCCGTACACGAGGTAGGCGATCAGGCCGAAGGCCATCCACAGGCCGAACCACAGCCAGGTGAGCACCTCCAGGTTGACCATCAGCCAGAGGGTCGCGAACAGCGACAGAGCGGGCAGCAGCGGTGACAGCGGCACCCGGAAGCCGCGCTCCAGATGCGGCATCCGGCGCCGCATCACGATCACGCCCGCCGCCACGAACAGGAACGCGAACAGCGTCCCCATGACCACGAGCTGCTGCAGCGTGAACACGGGCACGAACTCTGCCAGCAGGATCGCCACCAGCCCGATCAGCAGGGTCACCCGCGAGGGCGTGTGGTACTTGCGGCTGATCGTGGCCAGCCCACGCGGGATCAGGCCGTCGCGGGCCATCGAGAACAGCACCCGGGTCTGCCCCACGATCATGACCAGGATCACCGTGGTCAGGCCCAGCACCGCGCCGATGTCGATGATGTGCACCATCCAGTCGACCCCGGCCACCCGGAACGCCCCCGACAGCGGCGCGTCCAGCGAGATGCTCGTGTACGGCACCATGCCCACCATGACCACGGCCACGGCGATGTAGATGATCGTGGCGATGACCAGGCTGCGGATCATGCCCTTCGGCACCGCCTGCGGCGCGTTGACGGTCTCCTCGGCGGCGGTGGCGACGATGTCGAAGCCCACGTACGCGAACGCGATGGCGGGGGCGGCCGCGAAGATGCCGAACCAGCCGAACGCCTGGCCCTGGCCCACGAACAGGCTGAGCACGGTCGTGGACGGCGTCGTCAGCGGCTGGGGATCGACGTACAGGTCACCGAAGTTGGCCGCCTCGACGTGTAACGCGCCCACGACGATGACGGCGCCGATGGCGAGCAGCTTGGCCGTCACCATCACCCACAGCGCTCGCAGCCCGATCCGCGCGCTCAGCGCCACGACGGCGGTGAGCAGCCCCAGGATCAGCAGCACCAGCAGGCTGGCCACCAGATCGTGCTGGGGCAGGCGGATGCCGAAGTTGGTGATGGCGCCGATCGCGAGCTCGGCCCAGGCCTTGGCCACCACGGCCGCGGCCAGCTGCAGCTCCAGGATCAGCGCGCAGCCGATGACCCACGCCCACACCTCGCCGAAGATGACGTAGGTGAACGTGTAGGCGCTGCCGGACGTCGGCATCGTGGACGACAGCTCGGCGTAGCACAGGCAGGCGAGCAGGCACGCGATGCCCGCGATCATGAAGGACAGGACCACTCCGGGGCCGGCGGTGGTCGCGGCCTGCCGGCCCGCGATGCTGAAGATGCCGGCGCCGATCATCACGCCGAGCCCGAGCACGACGAGGTCGGCCGGGCGGTAAAGTTCGGCCAGGCTGTGGCGGGCGCCGGTGCGCAGCCCGGTCGCCTCGCTGGGCGGAAGACGTCGGAAGATAGTGGACAAAAGCACACCCCGCTCGTGTAGCTCGCCCACAGTGCCTCACCCCATGTGCAACAGCAAGCACAGGACGGTTACGCCCCGGTTACCAGCCAGGCAGTGCCCGTGGCCCGGCGGCCCAGCGTGATCAGACGTGCGATCATCCACACCCCGAGCGCGCACCAAAGAGCAACGATGCCGAAATCCGCCGCGAAGAGGGCGGCCGGCAGATACGCCGCCGTCGTCCACACGCCGGCCCACGCGAGGTAGCGCTGGTCTCCGGCGCCGATCAGCACCCCGTCGAGCACGAACACCACGCCGCAGATCGGCTGGAACAGTGCCACCGGCCAGAGGACGGCCAGCAACTGCTCGGCGACCTGCGGGTCGGCGTCGAACAGGCCGGGCAGCACCGGCCTGGCCACCAGGACCAGCACGCCGAGCACCACTCCCGACCAGACGCCCCACCACACCATGCGCCGGGTCGCCTCCCGGGTCGCCGCCGGGTCGCCCGCTCCGAGCGTGCGGCCGGTGATGGCCTGGCCGGCGATGGCGATCGCGTCCAGTGCGAAGGCGAGCAGGGTCCACACCTGGGTGGCGATGGCGTACGCGGCCAGCTCGGCCTGGCCCATCCTGGTGGCCAGCACGGTCGCCACGACCAGCACGACGCGCAGGCACACGGTGCGGATGAGCAGGGCGAACCCGGCCGTGCCCGCCTGCCTGACGCCGATCAGGCTGGGCCGGAGCGAGGTGCCCAGCCTTCGGGCGCCCCTGACCACCACGACCAGGTAGACGGCCGCTCCCAGTGTCTGGGCGAGCACGGTCCCCCAGGCCGACCCGGCGATGCCCCAGTGCAGCCCGAGCACGAACCACGCGTTCAGCGCCGCGTTGAGCGCGAACGACCCCCCCGCGACGGCCAGTGGCGTCACCGTGTCCTGCAGTCCGCGCAGCACGCCGGTGCCCGCCAGCACGACCAGCAGGGACGGCGCGCCGATCAGGCTGATGCGCAGGTACGTCACGGCCTGCTCGGCCTGTTCGGCGCCGGCCCCGAACAGGTCGACGATGGCCGGGGCGAGCGGCCAGCCGACGGCGACGAGCGCGACGCCGATGGCCAGCGCCAGCCAGATGCCGTCCAGGCCGCTGCGCATGGCCCGCTCGTGGTTGCCCGCCCCGGTCTGCCGCGCCACGGACGCCGTCGTACCGTAGGCGAGGAAGACGCAGAGGTTGACCATCGTCGCCAGGATCGTGCCGGCCACGCCCAGCGCCCCCACCGCCGAGGTGCCGAGGCCGTGGCCCACGATGGCGTAGTCGGCGAGCAGGAACAACGGCTCGGCGACCAGCGCGCCGAAGGCGGGCACGGCCAGTCGCAGGATCTCCCGATCCCGGCGTGTAATGGGCATTTCGCTATTATGCCCATTACCGGACATGACGGGCCAACTTTCTTTCCTCCACAGCCGGTGGATAACGTTTCCGCAGGTCAAAGATGGTCTAGTGGATAAGCTTCAGAGTTATCCCCAGGTTCATCCACAGTGCTTTCACAAGCTAGGCGCAGTAGTGCACAGCTTGACCACAGGGTTGTCCACAGGCTGCGTTGCCCTCGGCCCCCGAACCGGCGAAACTGTCACCCCGGTCGACTACAAGTGGGGGTGGTGCGACCGCCGCACGGTGTTGAGGGGGCGCGGTGAGCATTGACGAAGAAGTGGGCGCAGGCCCTGGTTTCGAGCGCACACCGCCCAGCAACATCGAGGCGGAGCAGTCGGTCCTCGGCGGCATGCTGCTGTCCAAGGACGCGATCGCCGACGTCGTCGAGATCGTGCGGGCCGACGACTTCTACCGCCCCGCCCACCAGATGGTCTACGACGTCATCACCGACCTCTACGGCAGGGGCGAGCCGGCCGACGCGGTCACCGTCTTCGACGAGCTGCAGAAACGCGGCGAGATGGCCAGGGTCGGCGGCGCCGCCTACCTGCACACCCTGACGGCGGTCGTCCCCACCGCCGCCAACGCCGGCTACTACGCCAAGATCGTCCGTGAGCAGGCCATCCTCCGCCGTCTCATCGAGGCCGGCACCCGCATCGTCTCCTTCGGCTACGGCGGCCAGAACGAAGAGGTCGACGACCTCGTCGACCGGGCCCAGGCCGAGATCTACAAGGTCACCGAGCGCCGCACCTCCGAGGACTACGCCCCGCTGGCCGACATCATGCCGGGCGCCCTCGACGAGCTCGAGGCCATCGGCAGCCGCGGCGGCCAGATGGTCGGCGTCCCCACCGGCTTCCAGGACCTCGACCAGCTCACCAACGGCCTCCACCCGGGCCAGATGATCGTCGTCGCCGCCCGCCCCGCCATCGGGAAGGCTCTCGCCCTCGACACCCCCCTGCCCACGCCGACGGGCTGGACCACCATGGGCGAGGTGCAGCCGGGCCACTACCTGATCGGCGCCGACGGCAAGCCCACCCGCGTCGTCGCGGCCACCGACGTCATGCACGGCCGGCCCTGCTATGAGGTGGAGTTCAGCGACGGCACGGTGATCGTCGCTGATGCTCAGCATCAGTGGCTCACCGACACGCGCGCGTCCCGCAAGTCGGCTCAGTCGGCGGCGACCGGCTACAACCGGCACAAGAATCAGCGGACGTTCGCGCAGGTGCGCACGACGGAAGAGATCGCCGCCACGCTGCGGTGCGACACCGCCGAAAAGCGGCTCAATCACACGGTCGTCAACGCCCGGCCGCTGCAACTACCCGACCAGGACCTGCTGATCCCGCCGTACGCGCTGGGCATCTGGCTGGGTGACGGCAACTCCGCCAGTGGGCGGTTCACCACCGCAGATCCGGAGATCGCCGATCATGTGGCCGCCGAAGGGCTCCGAGTGGAGCACCGTGGCGGACTGCTATACGCGATGCTGCTGCCCGAGCCCGAGCCGATCGCGGAGCGACAGTGCATCGTGTGCGACAAGCCGTTCATGCCCCAAACCTCGCAGGTGCGCACCTGCGGCAGGGTGTGCGGCTGCAAGTCGAGAGGGTCCGTCCACGGGCCGTCTCAGCCGCCCCGGTGTCCTGACTGCGGCGGCCCGTCCAGCGGGACGCGTCTTTGCCAGGGCTGCCACAACGACCACGGCACCATGGGGGCGCGGCTCAGGAAGCTGGGCGTGCTGAACAACAAGCACATCCCGGGCGAGTACCTGCGCGCGTCCGAAGAACAGCGCAGGGCGCTCCTGGCCGGTCTCCTGGACACCGACGGCCACGTCAACACCTCCGGGACGGTGCAGTTCGCCGTCACCAACCGGCGCCTGGCAGAGGACGCCTGGGAGCTGATCCTGAGCCTCGGCTACAAAGCGAACCGCACGTCCAAGCGGGTGGCGGGGCGCAGCGAGGCCAGCTCGACCAGCTATACGATCACGTTCACCCCGTCCGACAAGGTCTTCCGGCTGGAGCGGAAGAACGCCCGCGTCAAGACCAACGCCCACCCGAAGGCGACCTACCGGAACATCGTGGACGTCCGGCCGGCGCCTTCAGTGCCGGTGCGGTGCGTCGAGGTGGACAACGCCGATCATATGTACCTGGCGGGCCGGACGTGGATCCCCACCCACAACTCCACCCTTGGTCTGGATTTCGCCCGGTCTGCGGCCATCAAGCATGGGATGACCACCGTCATCTTCTCGCTGGAAATGTCACGCAACGAGATCACCATGCGTCTGCTGTCGGCCGAGGCGCGGGTCGCGCTGCACGCCATGCGCTCCGGGATGATGGGCGACGACGACTGGACGAGGCTGGCGCGCCGGATGAGCGAGGTCGCCGAGGCGCCGCTGTTCATCGACGACTCGCCCAACATGTCGATGATGGAGATCCGGGCCAAGTGCCGGCGCCTCAAGCAGCGCAACGACCTGCGGTTCGTGATCATCGACTACCTCCAGCTGATGAGCTCGCCGAAGAAGACCGAGAGCCGCCAGAACGAAGTGTCCGAGATCTCCCGAGCCATCAAGCTGCTGGCCAAGGAGCTCGAGGTGCCGGTCATCGCGATCTCCCAGCTCAACCGAGGCCCCGAACAACGCACCGATAAACGCCCACAGGTGTCCGACCTGAGGGAGTCGGGCTGTTTGACTGCAGACACTCGGGTTCTTCGGGCCGACACCGGCGCGGAGGTGTCGCTGGGTGACCTGCTGGAGTCCGGGGCGCGTGACGTTCCGGTGTGGTCGCTCGACGACGGGCTCCGGCTGGTCCAGCGGACCATGACACACGTCTTCCCCAGCGGGGTGAAGGAAGTTTTCCGGCTCAAGCTCAAGTCCGGCAGGGAGATCAAAGCGACCGCGAATCACCCCTTCCTGACCTACGAAGGCTGGCTCCCGCTGGGGAAGCTTTCCCCCGGCGAGCGCTTGGCCGTCCCCCGGCGCATACCCGCTCCGCAAAACACGAAGGCGTGGCCCGACAAAGAGATCATTCTCCTCGGGCACATGATCGGAGATGGCTCATTCGTCAAGAGGCAGCCGATCCGCTACGCGAGCAAGGACGAGGCGTGCCTGAAGACGGTGGCCGAAGCGGCACAGCACTTCGGCATCACCGCGATCCGGGATGACTACTCCGCCGCTCGCGTCACTACTCTGCGACTGCCCGCTCCCTATCGGCTCACCCATGGCAAGCGGAACCCGATCGCCGCATGGCTCGACGGGCTCGGGCTGTTCGGGCTTCGCAGCCACGAGAAGTTCCTTCCCGGCGGCTTGTTCTCCCTGCCCGAAGACCAGACCGCGCTGTTCCTGCGGCATCTGTGGGCAACTGATGGATGCGTCTGGTGGGACGAGAAGGTCGGCCAGGCTCGTATCTACTACGCCTCGACAAGCCGCCGCCTCGTGGACGATGTTTCGCAACTTCTCCTGCGGCACGGCATCGCCACACGGGTGAAGGAGACCCGCAAGGGCGACCACAGCCCCTGCTTCCAACTGCACATCTACGGCGCGGAAAACCAGCTCCGTTTCCTGTGGGATGTCGGGGTCCACGGAGGGCGATCCAAGCAGGCCGAGCGGTGCGCCGCCGAACTGGAACACCGCGTGATCAACACCAACAATGACACCATTCCCCTAGAGGTATGGGGTCGTGTTCGAGACCTCCTGACAGAACAGCGCATGACTCACCGGCAGTTCGCCGCAGAGCTGGATACCCAGTTCTGCGGCAGCACCCTGTGGAAGCACGCGCCGAGCCGGGAACGGCTGGCCAGGGTGGCCGCGATTCTCAACGATTCCGGCCTGGAGATGTTGGCGGTGAACGACGTGTTCTGGGACGAGATCGCCTCCATCGAAAGCCTGGGCGAGGAGCCGGTCTACGACGCCACCGTCCTCGGCACCCACAACTTCGTGGCGAACGGGATCTCGGTCCACAACAGCATCGAGCAGGATGCCGACATGGTCATCCTGCTGCACCGCGAAGACGCCTACGAGCGAGAGTCGCCCAGGGCCGGTGAGGCCGACCTGATCGTGGCCAAGCACCGCAACGGCCCCACGGCGACCGTCACGGTGGCTTTCCAAGGCCACTACAGCCGCTTCGTGGACATGGCCCAGCACTGACCTCGCCCGGCTTCCGCGACTCCGCGAGTTGCGCAGCTCAGGTTGGCGGATTTCACGCCGTCGGTGCCGTGGCGGGGCTCTGCGGGAGGTCGACGGTAATGTCGAGGCCGCCGCCGGTGCGGGCGGCGATCGCGATCCGTCCCCGGTGGGCGAGGGTGACCGCGCGCACGATCGACAGTCCCAGCCCGAGTCCGTCGGTACGGACGCGGGTGCCCTGCCCGTGCACGAACGGTTCCAGCAGCGTCTGCGCCTCGTCAGGAGGGATCTGTCGGCCGGTGTTGGAGATCCGCAGGACGGCGCGTCCGTCCGTCGTACCCGTCTCGACGACCAGCCGCCCGCCCGCCTGGTTGTAGCGGAGCGCGTTGTCGACCAGGTTGCCGATCATCCGTTCCAGCAGGACCGGTTCGCCGTTGACCGGTGCCGGCCGGAGCTCGGATCGCACGGCGATGTCGGTGGCCGCCGCCCGCGCTCCGGCGGCGTCGAGGGCGGCGATCGCGATGGCGGCCAGGTCGACCGGCTCCCGCGCTCCGAACCCGGCCTGGCTGCGCGCCAACAGCAGCAGCCCGTCCAGGACGCGCTGCAGGTGCTCGACGGCGCCGCGTACGTCACCGGCCATCGCGAGCAGCTCGGCACGGCTGGGGTCTCCGTCCAGGGTGACGTCGATCGCCGTACGCGCGGTGGTCAGCGGCGTACGCAGCTCGTGGGCGGCGTTGGCGGTGAACAGCCGCTGACCGTCCAGGACCCGGTCCCGCTCGGCGACGCCGCGCTGGATGCGGTCCAGCATGTCGTTGACCGTGCCCGCCAGTGCCGACAGCTCGTCGGCGGGGGTGGTGACCGGGACCCGGTCGGTGAGGTTCTCGGCCGACAGCCGCCGGGCGGTGGAGGAGATCACCCGGATCGGCCGCAGCACCCGACCTGCCACCAGCCAGCTCAGTACGGCGGCCAGCCCGGTCACCACGATGAGCGCCAGACCGGCCTGGGGCAGCAGCGCGGACAGGGTGTCGGCCTCCACCCGTTCGGCGAGAGCGCGCAGTTCCTCGGTCCCCAGTGGCATCGGCTGGGGCGTGCCCGGCGGGTCGGAGCCGATCGAGTCCAGGTGGGTGAAGAGCGCGGGGCGGCGCCGCGTCAGCAGGTAGGTCAACCCGGTCAGCGCGGCGCCGGTGGCCAGCACCAGGGCGGTCTGTAGCGATGCGAGCCGGGCCCGGGCGGTCAGCCGGATCATCCTCAGCCGCCGATCCGGTAGCCGGCGCCGGTGACGGTCTCGATCAGCGGTGGATCGCCGAGCTTACGGCGCAGCGTGCCGACGGTGATCCGGATCGCGTTGGTGAACGGGTCCGCGTGCTCGTCCCACACCTTGTCCAGCAGGGTCTCCGCGCTGACCACGTCACCGCCGGCGGCCATCAGCTGTTCGAGCACGCCGAACTCCTTGGGCGTCAGGCGCAGCAGCCGCCCGTCCCGCTCGGCGCTGCGCCGGGCCGGATCCAGGGCTACGGCGCCGACGCGCAGCACCGGCGGGCGGGCCGGTGCGCTGCGCCGTACCAG
This sequence comes from Nonomuraea sp. CX421, assembly GCF_059358955.1. Classification (NCBI taxonomy): domain Bacteria; kingdom Bacillati; phylum Actinomycetota; class Actinomycetes; order Streptosporangiales; family Streptosporangiaceae; genus Nonomuraea; species Nonomuraea sp. CX421. The sequence continues at coordinate 131,537 of NZ_JCADBK010000014.1, forward strand.
GGTGTGGACCCGCGCGACCAGCTCGGAGAACGCGAACGGCTTGCCCAGGTAGTCGTCCGCGCCCAGCATCAGCCCGCCGACCCGGTCCTCGACGGCGTCGGACGCGGTCAGCATCAGCACCCGTGACCTCCCCCGCTGGGCGAGCCTGCGGCACACCTCGTCGCCGTGCACGACCGGCAGGTCCCGGTCCAGGACCACCACGTCGTACGGCGTGAGCTCGCACTTGTCGAGAGCGGTCCGCCCGTCGAGGGCGACGTCGACGGTGAAGCCGTGTTTGCGCAGCCCGGCCTCGATGTATCCGGCGAGGGGCTGCTCGTCTTCGACCAAGAGCACGCGCATCCCGGCAGTATCGCAACTCCCGCATATGGCACGGATATGGGTCGCCGATCGGCCACCGATCGGTGCCGGCCGGTAGATGTGGTCACCCTCGAAGTCCCGTCAGGAAAGGTGATCGACAATGACGAGTACGCACCAGAAGGTCTCAGCGATGAGGCGTGGGAGGACCGTTGGCACGGCCGTCGGGGTGGCATGCGCGGTGCTGGCGTTGAGCGTCCCCGGACCCGCGACCGCCGCCGCCGCCGACGAGGTCGAGCTGGGAGACGTCCAGCAGGCCATTACGGACCTGGCGAAGACCGACGGGGTGGTGGGCGCCATCGCGGAGGCGTACGTCGACGGCAGGCGGGTGGGCCAGGGCACGGCGGGTTCCCGCCTGCTCAACGGCAAGGGCGGCCGCATCCCTACGGGCTCCCGCTACCGCGTCGGGTCCCAGACCAAGCTGATGACGGCCACCGTGCTGCTGCAACTGGTCAAGGAGGGCAAGCTCGGTCTGGACGACAAGCTGGCCGACGTTCTGCCAGAGGTGGCGCAGCAGGATCTGGTGGATCGGGCCGATGAGATCACCGTGCGGCAGCTGATCCGGCACACCTCCGGCATCCCCGACTTCTTCGCCTCCGGGCAGTTCGACGACCCCTTCGATTTCACGACCTACTACCCTCCGGTCGATCTGGTGAGGGCGTCACGCAAGCTGCCCCCCACGGGGGAGCCGGGCGAGAGGTTCTCCTACTCCAATACCAACTACTTCCTCCTCGGCATGATCATCGAGAAGGTGACCGGCCATAGCCTGTCCGCCGAGCTGACCCGGCGCCTTTTCCTGCCTCTCGGGATGAGCCGCACCTATCTGCCCACCAGGCCTCCTCAGGGCATCAAGGGCCCGCACGGGCACGGCTACCGCCCTGACGCCACGGGCAAGCTTCGCGACGTGGACCGGCAGAACGCGAGCTTTGGTGGCGCGGCCGGAGGGGTCATCTCCACCGCGCACGACGTCAGCGCCTTCTACCGTGCGTTGAACCTGGGCCGGCTGCTGCCGCCGGACCTGCGACGAGAGATGGGACAGCCGCTGCCCCGTCTGTGCGGCGGAACGGTCGCGCCGGTCGCCGGCAATGCCCCCGGCTTTCTGGCCGTGACCTTCACCTCCGCCGACGGCCGCCGTCAGTTCGCCGTGTCCACCACCCTGAAGATCAGGAACGAGCAGGCCATGGCCGTCGGTGAGGTCATCAACAAGGCCGCCGAAGCCGTGCTCTGCCCCGAAGGGTGATCGACCATGACGAGCACGCACCAAGGAGAGAAGGTCTCAGCGATGAGGCGTGGGAGGAGCGTTGGCATGACCGTCGGGGTGGCCTGCGCGGTGCTGGCGTTGAGCGTCGCCGGGCCCGCAACCGCCGCTGGCGACGAGGTCAGGCTGGGAGACGTCCAGCAGACCATGGCGAACCTGGCGAAGATCGACGGGGTGGTGGGGGCCATCGGAGAGGCGTACGTCGATGGCAAGCGGGTGGGTAAGGGGACGGCGGGTTCGCGCCTGCTCGGCGGCAAGGGCGGGCGCATCCCCGCGAATTCCCGTTACCGCATCGCATCGCAGACCAAGCTCATGGAGGCCGCGGTCGTCCTGCAACTGGTCAAGGAAGGCAAACTCGGCCTGGATGACAAGCTCAGCAACCTCCTGCCCGAGGTGGCCAAGCAGGACTGGGTGGATCGGGCCGACGAAATCACCGTGCGGCAGCTGATCCGCCACACCTCAGGCATCCCTGACTTCATCGCCAGCGAGAAGTTCGACGTCTTCGACTTCACCACCGCCTACCGCCCGATCGACCTGGTGAAGGCCGCGCGTACCGTGCCTCGCCAGGGAGCACCGGGACAGTACGTGTACTCCACCACCAACTACGTTCTCCTTGGCATGATCATCGAGAAGGTGACCGGCCACGATCGGGCCACCGAGTTCGCGCAGCGCCTGTTCGCGCCGCTCGGCATGAACCACACCTATCTGGCCACCAAGGTCTCCGACCGGATCAAGGGGCCGCACGGACACGGCTACTACCCCGACGCCAAGGGCAGGCCACGGGACGTCGACCGACTTAACGCCACCAGTTGGGGTGCCGAAGGAGCGATCTCCACCGCGCACGACGTCAGCGCCTTCTACCGCGCGTTGAACGAGGGCCGGCTGCTGCCGTCAGAGCTGCGCCGAGAGCTGCCACGGCCGTTCCCCGTTCTGTGCGGCGGAACGGTCGCGTCGGCTACGGGCGGCGCGCCCGGGATCACCACCGTCACCTTCACTTCGGCCGACGGCCGGCTGCAGTTCGCGGTCGCCATCACGCTGAAGATCCCGAACGAGCGGACCATGGCCGTCGGTGCGGCCATGGACAAGGCCGCAGAAGCCGTGCTCTGCCCCAGCCGGTAACCAGAGCCATCCGCCGCCCGCGGCATCCGCCCACATGAGTGAAGGAGACCCATCAGCGTGAAGCGTTCCCTCCTGACCGCGCTGGCCTGCACCGGCATCCTGACGCTAGCGACGTCCTGTACCGAGGCGACCGTGCGGACCGAGGCGACCGCGCGGGCCGAGGCGACCGCGCGGGCCGAGGCGGACGTGTGCGGCTCCAAGCCGCCCCAGCCCGGCGCCACCGGCCTCAGCACCATCAAGCAGGCGGCCACCGGCCTGAGCACCATCAGGCAGGCATACGACTGCATCTTCACCGGCTTCTATGGTCGCGAGCGACTCGACCATCGGGCGGTGCTCGCGGCCGGTTTCGCCGGGCTCACCGAGGAACTGAACCGCCGCGGCGCCGACCGGCCCGACGCCGCCATGCCGCCGCTGACCGGGAACAGCGCGGCCGACCTGGACGCGTTCGCGGCCGTGTACGAGCGGGTGGTGGCCGAGCTGCCGGACGACGCCGCGCTGCGGCAAGCCGTGGCCGGAGCGACGATCAAGGGCATGGTGGGCAGCCTGCACGACAACCACTCGCAGTGGCGCCGCCAAGGGCAACCGCCCGGTAAGCCGGGCGACGTCTACGGCCTCGGCTTCACCACCTCACCCGGCTATTCGATCACGTACCGGGCTCCACAGAAGGCGGTGGCTCCGTTGTTCGTCAACGCCATGCAGGGCGGCCCGGCCGCCGCCGCTCGGATACGTCCAGGCGAGATCGTGCAGTCCGTCAACGACGCGCCCGTCTTCGTGGACGGTGTCCTGTCCAGCGGCGCCATGAACCTGCTCAACCCCGAATACGCCGGTGGCCGGCCGGATCCGGTGCGACTGGCGCTGCTCGACCCCTCCACCGGCCGCGTCAGGAAGACGACGCTGCGGCCGGAGGCGTTCACGCCCACGACGCGGCCCGTGACGGCCCGCGTCGTCGACGGTGACGTGGCCGCGATCAAGCTCGCCAACTTCCAGCCCGGGACCGCGGACCAGGTCCTGGCCGCCATCGCCGGACTGCGTGAGGACAAGAAACTGCGTGGCCTCGTCCTCGACCTGCGCGGCACCAACGGCGGTTCTCCCGGCGAGGTCGTCAAGCTGCTCAGCAGCTTCGTCCACGGCAAGGTGTACAGCTATGACTGCGCCCCGGACAACACGTGCACGCCCAATCGCACCGACGACGCGGTCCCGCTGCTCGACCTGCCCCTGGCCGTGCTCACCGACGGCATCTGCGCCTCGGCCTGCGATGCGTTCTCCAGCGCGGTCAAGGACCTCAAGGTCGGGCCGTTGATCGGATCTCGCACGTCGGGCATGGTGTCGGGACCCGCCCATATGTCCATCCTGGACGACGGAAGCATCCTGTCACTGCCCGCCGCCTACCAGGTGGGGGCCGACCACCAACTGATCAACGGCATCGGTGTGCCGCCCGACCACTACCTGCCGCTGACCGCCAAGGACCTGCGCGAGGGCCGCGACCCGGCGATGGCCAAGGCCCTGTCCCTGCTTCCCGCCGCCCGCTAGGAGCACGCCCGGCCGCGCGGGCCGGAGCCGTTCTGCGAGGTCGAGCCAGGCGCGACCTCGCGCGGGATGTGACCCACGAGACACTCAGGCGGGGAATCACGGATGATCAATCGAACGCTCTAGAGAGGAGAAGACCGAAGGGAACTGACACTTCATGACCATCCTCATCGCCTACGACGGCTCGGCGAACTCACGCACCGCGATCGAGGTCGCGGCCAAGCACCTGACGCCCCAGCCGGTGGTCGTACTGACCGTGTGGGAGCCACTACTGGTGCAGCTCAGGAAATATCCGATCGCGGCCCCGGCATTGGTGACCGACGACTCCGGCGAATGGGGAGCGCTGGCCGAGCAGCAGGCCAAGGAGGGGGCCGAACTGGCCGTCGCCGCGGGGTTCACCGCGGTCTCCCACCGGGCCGTGGCCGACGACGAGTCGATCTGGAAGACGATCGTGGAGGTCGCCGACGAGCTCGACGCCTCGGTGATCGTCTTCGGTTCCCGTGGTCTTTCGACGGTCCGGTCCGTCCTGCTGGGCAGCGTCTCCAACCACGTGCTGCACCACACGCGCCGCCCGACGCTCGTGGTGCCGCCCCCCGCGTCCTAGCCGCAGCAGGCGTTGGCGGGGGTGAGCCGGGTGTCGATGCGCCGGGCACCCGGCCCCTCCTCGCCGAGCCGGTCGTGCGGGTTGGCCAGCGCGCACCGGTCGAGTGACAGGCAGCCGCAGCCGATGCAGTCGGTCAGGTCGTCGCGCAGCCGCTGGAGCTGCTCGATGCGGTCGTCGAGGTCGGAGCGCCAGGCGGCCGACAGCTGCGCCCAGTCGTCGCGCGTGGGGGTGCGGTTCTCGGGCAGCGTGGCCAGCGCCTCTTTGATCGTCTTCAGGGGGATGCCGAGGCGCTGGGCGAGCCGTACGAACGCGACTCTGCGAAGGGTGTCACGGGTGTAGCGGCGCTGGTTGCCCGCGGTGCGGCGGCTGCTGATGAGGCCCTTGGCCTCGTAGAAGTGCAGTGCAGACACGGCCACGCCGCTGCGCTCGGCGAGCTGCCCGACCGTGAGCTCACGGGTGTTCCACACGACCTTGGTCATGACCTGAAGCTTACTTGAGGAAGCTACTCCCACTTGAACAGGCGTACGGCCAGGCCGCCGAATAGCGCCAGCCCGACGAGCATCACGGCCAGGTGCGGAAGCTGCGGCCAGTCGCCCGCCCAGGTGTCGCGCATGGCGTTGATGAACGGCCCCACCACCGAGTAGTCACTGACCATGCGCAGCGCGTCCGGCATGATCTCGCGCGGGATCCACATGCCGGCGACGAACATCAGCGGGAACATCACGACCGACCCGATGCCGGGCGCGGACTTGGCGTTGGGCGCGACCGAGGCGATCACCAGCCCGATGGCCAGCATCGCGGCGGTGCCGAGCAGGCACACCAGAGCGAACCCGAAGATCTGCTCGGGCGGCGTCGAGCCGTGCACCAGCCATCCCGCCAGGATCACGAGCACGACGGCCACCACCGCGACGCCGAGATTGATCAGCAGGTGCGCGCCCAGCAGCCGGGAGGGGTGCACGGGCGTTGTGGACATCCTTCTGAGCACGCCCTGCTCCCGGTAGGCGGCCAGCACGCCGGGGAGCACGGTGAAGGAGGTCGTGAGCAACGCCAGCAGGATCATCTGGGCCGGAAGCTGGCTGTCCACGAACCGCTGCCCGCCGAACTCGGGATCAGGCTTCGACAGATCGGGGATCTGCCCCAGGACCACCAGCAGGCCGACGGGCAGGGCGAGGCTGAACACGACGGCGGGCCAGTCGCGCAGGAGCAACTTGGTCTCGACGGCCAGGATCTTCTTCATGCGAGCTTCCTTCCGGTGAGCGCGAGGAACGCGTCGTCCAGCGTGGCCTGCTCGATGCGCAGGTCGCCGGGGATGATCTGCTGCTGGGCCAGGGCCAGCGTGACGGCGGGGGCCAGGTTTCCGGTGCCGGTCACCACGACCTGCTCGCCGCTGCGGCTGACGCTCGTCACCTCGGGCAACGCCGTCAGGAGGGAGTCCTCGACGGGGGCGGAGGGCCGGAACCGTACCCGCTGCTCGTTGCCCACCCGGGCGATCAGCCCGGCCGGCGAGTCGGTGGCGACGACCCGGCCGGAGTCGATGAGCGCGATGCGGTCGCAGAGCCGGTCGGCCTCCTCCATGAAGTGGGTGACGAGCACGATCGTCACGCCGGAGTCGCGCACCTGCTCGACCAGTTCCCAGGTGTCCCTGCGGGCCTGCGGGTCGAGCCCGGTGGTGAGCTCGTCGAGTACGGCGACGCGCGGCTTGCCGACGAGGGCGAGCGCGACCGACAGCCGCTGGCGCTGGCCGCCGGAGAGCTTGCCGAACAGGGCGTCCCGCTTGTCGGCCAGCCCGACCTGCTCCAGCAGTGCCTGCCAGTCGGCGGGGTCGGGGTAGAAGGAGGCGTACAGGTCCAGCGCCTCCCACACCTTGATCTTCTCGGGCAGCGCGGAACTCTGCAGTTGGACACCCAGCACCCGGCGCAGCGCGTCGCGCTCCGCGACCGGGTCGATGCCGGCGACCCGGACGGTGCCACCGTCGGGGGTGCGCAGGCCGGAGACGCACTCCACGGTGGTGGTCTTGCCGGCGCCGTTCGGACCGAGGATGCCGAAGATCTCACCTTCGGCCACCTCGAACGACACGTCGTGCACCGCCACGTGGTTGGGGTAGCGCTTGTGGAGGTTTCTGACCTCGATGACCTTCATGGTGACGACGGTAGGGAGCGCGGTAAGCGCGGGGAATCGGGCTGGATGCCAGGTAAGGGTGTACCTAGGTGCATCGACGGCGCCTGTCCGGTTCGAGCACACTAGAGGCATGCTCAGAAGGTTCGGTCAGGCGACGGCGCTGCTCGCGTTGATCCTCGTGCAAGTGCCGGTGATCGTGATCTCCTTCCTCGCTCTCCTCGGCACGTTCGCGCTCGGCATGGTCTTTCTCTATCCGCCGCACGTCCGGCTGGTGCGTCGGCTGGCGGAGGACACCCGGTGCCGGGTGCGCGCGTGGACGGACATCGAGATCGCCTCGCCGTACCTGCCCAAGCCGCCGCCCCCGGAGCAGCAGGCCGACGGGATGTACCGCCACGACCGGACGCTCTACAGGACGCCACGGATACCCGCCTGGAACGACCGGTGGAAATGGATGCTGTCCGATCCGGCGACCTGGCGCGACGGGCTCTGGCTGCTGCTCGACCCCCTGATCAAGGTGCTGTTGCTGCCGGTGTTCTTCACGATGCCGGAGCGCGGTCTGCGGTTGTACGGGCTCTGGTGCGAGTTACTGCTGTCCGCGACCCGCGCCAGCAGGCTGGCCGGGCAGGTCTCCCACCTCAACCGGGTACGCAACCTGGCCGCCGACTCCCAGGCGGCCGAGATGCGCAGGATCGAGCGCGACCTGCACGACGGCACGCAGGCCAGGCTCGTCGCCATCGGCATGACGCTCGGTGCCGTCGAGGAGCTCGTCGAGAAGGATCCCGCGGCGGCCAGAGCACTGCTGACCAAGGCCAGGGAGGCGTCCGCCGACACCCTGACGGAGCTGCGCAGGGTCATCCGGGGCATCCACCCTCCGGTGCTGGCCGAGCGCGGGCTCGCCGACGCCGTGCGAGCCCTCGCGCTGGACAGCGCGTTGCGGGTGACCGTGGAGGTCGACCTGCCGCACCGGCCGGAGCCGCCGGTGGAGGCGGCGATCTACTTCGCGGTCAGCGAGCTGCTCTCCAACGCCGCCAGGCATGGCGACGCCCGCTCGGCCACGGTCGACATCAGAGGTGACGGGCCGTACCTGCGGGTCACCGTGACCGACGACGGCATGGGCGGTGCCGAGCCCGGCAAGGGCAGCGGCCTGCTCGGCATCGAGCGGCGGCTGGCCGCCTTCGACGGCGTGCTCGCCGTCAACAGCCCGCCGGGCGGCCCGACGACCGTGCACATGGAGTTGCCCCACGCGCTGCCCGAGCACTGGGCGGGCAGCCTGCCCAAGATGCCGCGCTGGAAGGCCGCCACGGTGGCGGTGTGCTGGGGCCTGGCCTGGTGTCCGTTGTTCCCGCAGGGCCTCGTGGCCGGCGTCTTCAAAATCGTCGGAGCCGAGGAGAAGAGCTGGTTTCTGGCGCTGTACCTGCCCGGCCCCTGGCAGTGGCCCTTCATCGTGGGCATGATCACGCTCGGTATCGCCATGTACGTGCTGGCCTCCCTCATCCCCACCCAGTACGCCCGGCAGAACCGGCCGGCCTGGGCCACCCCGCTGTCCACGGGATGCGACCGGTGAAGCGCGTACTCATCGCCGAGGATCTCTATCTGCTCAGAGACGGCCTGGTCCACCTTCTGCAGGCCCATGGCTTCACCGTCGTGGCCGCCGTGGAGAGCGGGCCCGAGCTGCTCAAGGGCCTGATCGAGCTCCGCCCCGACGTCTCGATCGTGGACGTACGCCTGCCGCCCACATTCACCGACGAGGGCCTGCAGGCAGCGCTGGCGGCCCGCGCGCAACTGCCGGGGTTGCCGATCCTGGTGCTGTCCCAGCACGTCGAGCAGCTCTACGCCCGCGAGTTGCTGGCCGACGGCTCGGGCGCGATCGGCTACCTGCTGAAGGACAGGGTGTTCAACGCGGAGCAGTTCATCGACGCCGTCCACCGAGTGGCCGAGGGCGGGACCGCGATGGACCCCGAGGTCATCGCCAAGCTGCTGGCCAGCAATGCCCGGCACGAGCCCCTGGCCGCGCTCACCCCACGCGAGCGGGAGGTGCTGGAGGCGATGGCCGAGGGGCGTTCCAACGCGGCGATCTCCCAGCGGCTCTATCTCAGCGAGAGCGCGGTGGCCAAGCACACCGCCGGGATCTTCGCCAAGCTCGGTCTCGCGCCCTCCGACGACGACAACCGGCGCGTGCTGGCCGTCCTCGCCTATCTGAACAGCCGTTAGGGCGGCTTTGTCGGTCGGACCCGCTACCTTCGTAGGAGTCAGGCGCGACGAAAGGGGCGATCAGGTGAAGATCCGGGTTAACCGTGATGTCCTGGCGGATGCGGTGGCGTGGGCCGCCAGGGTTCTGCCCAGCCGCCCTGTGATGCCGGTGCTGTCCGGGCTGCTGTTGGAGGCCGGCGAGGAGCTGAGCCTGTCCGCGTTCGACTACGACGTCTCGGCACAGGCCCGGATCGAGGCCGAGGTGTCCGAGCCCGGCAGCGTGCTGATCCCCGGCCGGCTGCTGGCCGAGATCAGCCGCAGCCTTCCCGGCGACGATGTCGAGATCTTCACCGAAGGCGCCGAGGCGGTGCTGACCTGCGGCAGTGCCGAGTTCGGGCTGGTGACGATGCCGGTCGAGGACTTCCCGACCATGCCCACGATGCCGCCGAGCATCGGGGCCATCGGTGGCGGGGTGTTCGCCTCGGCTGTGGGCCAGGTCGCGCCCGCGTCCAGCCGCGACGACACGCTGCCCATGCTCACCGGCATCAGGGTCGACATCGACGGCGAGACGGTGACGATGGCCGCCACCGACCGCTACCGCATCGCGGCCCGCGAGTTCGCCTGGCGCCCGGCCAGGCCCGATCTCGCTGTCTCCGCCATGGTGCCCGCCCGCGTGCTGGTCGAGGTGGCCAAGTCACTGCGCGGTGGCGAGGTGGAGATCGCGATGGGCGACGGGGTGGCCGGGTTCGAGAGCGTCGGGCGCAGCACCACCGTCCGCCTGCTCGACGAGCAGTTCATCGACTACCGCACCCGGCTGACCTCCGACTGGTCGATCAGGGCCGACGTGCGCGTGGGGCCGTTCGTCGAGGCCATCAAGCGGGTCGCGCTGGTGGCCGAGCGCAACACCGCGATCCGGCTCTCGTTCACCCAGGGGCAGGTGACGATCCAGGCCGGTGGCGGCGACATCGGCCGCGGCACCGAGGTGCTCGACTGCGAGCTGCGCGGCGACGACATCCAGATCGCCTTCCAGTCGCAGTTCCTGATCGACGGCCTCACCGGCATTGAGAGTGAGCTGGCCCGCATCAACATGGAGTCGCCGTCCAGGCCCGCCCTCATCCAGGACGTGCCGGGCGACGGTGAGCCCGCCTTCCGCTATCTTGTGATGTCACTGCGGCTCGGTGGCTGACCCGCGCCGGGCGACCAGCGTGGCTGACTGGCGTTCGGCGACCAGCCGGAAGACCCGCTTGAACTCCGCGTAGGCGCTCGCGCCCACGGCCTCGGCGTGCCGGGCCTCGATGGCGGCCATGGCGGCGTCCGACACGGCCATCTCGTCCAGCCCCTTCGCGGTGGGCACGATCAGCTTGGCCCGCCGGTCGGCGGGGTCGGGCCGGCGCTCCACGTATCCCAGCTCGACCAGCTCGTCGACGAGGGTGCCGATGACCTGCTTGTGCTGCCCTGACCGCGCGGCCAGGTCGGTGGCCCGGCTGCCCTCCTCGTCGAGGTAGGCCAGCACCGCCCCGTGGCGCGGTCTGAGCTCCGGATGTCCCTGCTCGGCGATGGCGGCGAAGAGCTCGCGCTGCAGGCTGAACAGCGTGCGGCTGGTCAGGACGCCCAGATCGGGATCGTCCTGTTGCTGCCGGCTCCTGCGCACCGTCGCCCCCGATCAGTCACTGGAACGTACGTCAGCGTCGCGGTCACTCGGTGAGGGCGATGAGAATGTGCTCCATGCAGGCGTGACCGGCGCGTTCGGCGGCACTGGCGTCACCCGCCGCGATGGCACGGGCGATGGCGTCGTGCGGGATGTAGGTCTTGTTCAGCGACGTGCCCGCGGCCGTGATGCTGGCCCGCAGCGCGGCCGAGAAGTCCTCGTAGAGGTCGATGAGCACCAGGTTGTGCGTGGCATGCGCGACGGACATGTGGAAGGCCAGGTCGGCCTCCACGAAGTAGTCGGCGTCGTCGAGCTCCCAGGCCCGGTCGCGCTCGGCCAGGGCCGCCTCGATGCGCAGGATGTCCTCGTCGGTGCGCCGGGTGGCGGCGAGCCGCGCCGACTCGATCTCGAGCGCGCGCCGCACCTCCAGGATCTCCAACTGCTCGGCCTGCCGCAGCCGCCGGAGCATGGCGCCGGAAAGCTCGCTGGTCGCACGGACGTAGGTGCCGTCGCCTTGGCGGCATTCGAGCAGCCCGGCATGGGTGAGCGCGCGCACGGCCTCGCGAACGGTGTTGCGTCCCACTCCTAGCTGCTCGGCGAGCACGGTCTCGGTTGGGATCTTGCCGTTCATCTGCCATGACCCTGAGACGATCTGCTCCTTGAGCTGATCGATCACCTGGTCGACGAGCGAAGCCCGCTGCGCCGTACGCAGACTCACAGTCCGCCTCCTCCGGGGGAAAACCAATCATCCGATGAGTCAATGACTGGTAAGCCCCAGTGTATTCCAGACTGGGGCACCACAAATCTGGAGCCCCCGGAGGACTGCGCGGTCAGCGAGATACAGAGGCGTCGACCGTAAGGCCTGCCAGTGCGGAACGCACTCCGGCGGCTTCGAGGGCTTTACGATACGCGCCGGTCTGCTGTGCCGGGTCACCGACCCTGCCATACAGGTCGCCCAGCTCGCGCCAGCAGCGAGCGACCTGCCGGTCGGAGCCGAACACCGGCCGGTTGAGCCCGTCGAGCAGCACGCGAGCGCTGCTCAGGTGCTTGGTGGCCTCACTGTCGAGATCGAGGGCGACGGTGGCGAGCACCAGGTGCGCCTCGGCCGGAGCCGTCCCGCGAGCGTCACCGAGCAGATCGAGCGCCGCCGTCGCGACCTCGCCGGCCCGACCGGCGTCACCGGCCCGCAACCTGACCCTGGCGTGCGCGATGAGGGTCTCACCGTGCTCGTGCGCGGTGGCCGGGATGGACGCGAAGGCACGGGCCGCCGCGCCGACCAGGCGCTCGGCCTCCTCGACGGGCGTCGTGGCCAGCCTGGCCCAGTGCATGGCGATCCTGGCCAGCTGGAGCGCCAGCCGGTCCTGGCGGCCTGCGGTGATGGCGTCGTCGGCCAGGCGTACGGCCAGCGCGGAGTCGTCACCCGCGGCCGCGGCGGCACTCGCCTGCCACAGCGCCTGGATCTCTCCGGAACGGTCCACAACGTCAGGCACGCCGGCGATGTCGAGCACGCGCTTGACGAAGGTGAGCTCGGGGGAGGCGGTGTCGAGCTCGCCTCGCGCCTCGACGATCGTGGCGGCCAGGTCGACGGCGAGCTCGCCCTGCGCGATCTCAAGGCGCATGGCCTGCTCAAGCGCGTGGGCCGCGAGGTCGCGGGCGCGTAGCCGGTCGCCGGCCCGCTGGTAGCAGCGGCTCAGCGCTACGGCGAGTGGCAGGTCGGCGAGCCGCTCGGGGTGGGCCGCCGCCTCTCGGCGCAGTCGCTCGAAGGCCTCCACCGCCTGGCCGAGCCGGCCCTGTGCCTCCAGCGCCCGCGCCCTGCCGAAGCGGGCGTGCGCGGTCAGCATCGCGTTTTCCTCGTCGGCGACCTTCACGATCTCGGTGAAGCGTTCGGCGGCCACGGCCGGATCGCCATGCTGGAGCTCCAGCTCGGCGTGGCGAAGGCCGAGCTCGGTGTCGATGCGCTGCCGAGGCTCGATCCCGTGCAGGAGGAACTCGGTGGTGCACCCCAGGCGCTCGGCCAGGAGTCGGGCTACAACCGGAGTCGGAGTGCGCTTACCCGACTCGATGAGCGAGACATAACTGTCAGACAGGTCGGGTCCGGCCAACTGGGCTTGGGACATCCGCCTGTTCAGCCGCAGTCCGCGGACGCGGTCACCGATGGTTCCCTGACTCGGCATCTCATCTCTCAAGGCGGGGAAGGGTCAACACTCCGCAATGATTGCATGAAGTGGCCGAATCGGGTATCCCCAGGTGAAGAATTCCCCAGCTAAGGGTTAATCGTCACCACTGTCCTTGCTGGGGAAGAGCATCTGACAGACCTCAAGGTAAAGCGTCTCAGGATACGGGATGTACTCGACGTTGGACAGGGCCTGATCCTGACCGGCGGATTCGAGGATGAACTCGCCGTAGCCGAGCATGCGCCCCATCAAGGAGCGCTTGAAGCTCATGTCGGTGACCTTCTGCAGGGGCATCATCGCGACCTTGCGCGTGATCAGGCCCGTCGTCAGCAGCATGCGCTTGGAGGTCACTACGAAGTAGTCGACCGACCACTCCGCGACCTTCCACACGAAGCGGATCAGCAGGAGCAGCCAGAGCCACCAGACGACGACGAGGGCCGTGCCGCCCCCCGAGTCGCCGAAGACCTTGCTGAGGAGGCCGGCGATGATCAGGCCGCCGAAGACCTCGGCGACCGGACGGAGTAGCACGGCCGGGTGGCGCCGCACCATGATGACCTGTTGTTCGTCGGGGAGTAGGTAGCGGTTGACCGATGACGGGGCGGAGTCCCCGTGGGTCACAAGTCTCATGCGAGATTGTTCACAAATTGGGCCAGCGAGTCGGCCGCGTTGACCACGGTGTCGAACGCCCCCCGAACCGCGTCAGCGGCGTCGTTGGGGCGTGCGAAGAGGTAGTACGCCAGAAACCCGACACCACCGTATGTCAGGACCTTTTTGACCTGCACTGTCGCCTCCGTACCACTTACCCACTACACCCGCTCTATACATTACCCACCGAGGTGCCGGGGTAAAGGTAACTTTGCGGGTTAGTTGTGATCTTGCTAGCCGCGCTCGCTAGCGACGAGCGCGAGGACATGAAGGTGCTTGCGCGCGATCCGCTCGACCAGGCTGGGATGGGCATAGCCCGTCACTTCCAGCGCGCCGTAGTGCGCCGCCTCGACGCAACGCGTTACGGTGGTCGCGGAGTGGACGCCGGCGAACTCACCACGAAGAGCCGTCTCGACGTCCGTATACGGTGTCGGGTCCGGATGGGTGTGATCGCTCACGACGACACCCTCGCAACCGGAAAATCACTCATTGCGCCCCCTCGCGCCCCGTGCGGAAGCTGCCTTCCTGGCTCTTCGTACCCCCGCAACAGCATTATGTAACGAAGCGACCACTGCGCGTGACCAAAGGGAGTGCTTTCTCAGACGACGCCGTAGAGCCGGTCGCCGGCGTCGCCGAGGCCCGGCACGATGTAGCCGCTGTCGTTCAGCTGATCGTCGACCGCCGCGGTGACCAGGCGGATCGGCCGTCCGGAGTTGGCGAAGACCTTGTCCATGTAGGCGAGCCCCTCAGGGGCGGCGAGCAGGCAGATGGCGGTGACGTCGACGGCGCCCCGGTCGAAGAGGAACTGCACGGCCGCCGCCAGGGTGCCGCCCGTGGCCAGCATCGGGTCGAGCACGTAGCACTGCCGCCCCGACAGGTCGTCGGGCAGCCGGGTCGCGTACGTCTCGGCCAGCAGCGTCTCCTCGTCGCGGATCATGCCGAGGAAGCCCACCTCCGCGGTGGGCAGCAGCCGGGTCATGCCGTCGAGCATGCCGAGCCCGGCGCGCAGGATGGGCACCACCAGGGGGTACGGCTTGGCCATCCGCACACCGTGAGCGGGGGCGACCGGCGTCTGGACCGTGACATCCGCCACCCGGACATCACGGGTGGCTTCGTACGCCAGCAGCGTCACCAGCTCGTCGGCGAGCCGGCGGAATGTCGGCGAGTCGGTGCGGACATCACGCAGCGTGGTGAGCTTGTGGGCCACGAGCGGATGGTCGACGACGAGGGTTTCCATATCGGGCAACGCTATCTTGTGTGGAACGAACCGGCACGTCGCGTCTTCGGATTTGATCACAATTTGGTCGGAGAGGCACACGGCGGCTGTTCGGGTCTGGAACGATTGGAGGCCGTAGAGGCCACGTCGGGTGGGGTGGACGATGACAGAAGAAGATGCGCTCGACTTCGCCATCGTGGTCTATCGCGAAGACGAGCGATGGGAAGCCGAGCTGCTGCCCATCGCGCTCACGTCCGACCTCAGAGGGCTGATCAAGGCCCTGCGCCAGCAGCCGAGTGAGAGTGGCACGATTGGCCTGGTCGCGGTGGGGGATGAGTTCTTCGTGGCGCTGCGTGTTCTGCCCGATCGCGTCGATGTCTTCCTGTCGGACATCTCCGCGTCCTGGGACTATCCGCTGGCCGAACAGGTCCTCGAATACCTCGACATCCCCATCCCGGACGAGGACGAGCTCGACGAGATCCTGCAGGACGAGGAGACGGCTCTGCCCGCGGGCGACCTGTCCATCTTCGCCGACCTCGGGCTCGACGAGATGGAGCTGGGCATCCTGTCCGGGGACATCGACCTGCTCCCCGAGGACATGTTGTCCAGCATCGCCGCGCGGCTCGGCTTCTCCGAGCCTTTCGAACGTGCGATCGAATCGGTCTTCGGCTGACCCTCTGGAGCTTGGACAATGGCGGCGAACACCTTCTCTGCGGCTTTCGTCAGGACCTCGGACGGCTGGAGCGGGGCCGAGATCGATCTGAGCGAGTCCGAGATCGTCGACGACTTCGGCGACGCCGTGACCGAGGCGCTGGGCCTGGCCGGTGACGAGCTGGCGCTGCTCTGCGTCGAGGTCGAGGACGAGTGGTTCGCCATCGTCCGCTACCTCGGTGAGGAGGAGCCGCGGGTGTTCCTCTCCGACGTGCACGCGATCCAGCCCGAGAGCCTGGGCGAGCTGTTCGCCGAGTTCGCCGGCGTCGTGCCCGACAAGGAGGGCAACGGGCTCGGCGTACGACCGGCGGGCGACTTCGAGCTGCTCAGCGACCTCGGCGTGAGCTCCGAGGAGCTGCTGGAGCTGAGCATGGAGGAAGGCGTGCTCCCGGCCGACATCCTCTCGGTGATCGCCGAGCGGCTGTCGTTCGCCGACGAGCTCGACCGGCTGCGGTGACCCACGCCGAGGCGATGCGCCTGGCCCTGGCCGAGGCCGTCGCCGCCGGCGCTCGTGGCGAGGTGCCCGTCGGGGCCGTGGTGCTCGGCCCGCTCGGCGAGGTGCTGGCGGCCGCGGGCAACGACCGCGAGTCCGCCGCCGATCCCACCGCGCACGCCGAGATGCTCGCGCTCAGGCAGGCCGCCCGGCTGCGCGGGCAGTGGCGTCTCGACGGCTGCACGCTCGTGGTGACGCTGGAGCCCTGCACGATGTGCGCCGGCGCCGCCGTACTGGCCAGGATCGATCGGATCGTCTACGGAGCGATCGACGAGAAGGGCGGCGCCGTGGGCTCGCTCTGGGACGTCGTCCGCGACCGCCGGCTCAACCATCGGCCCGAGGTCGTGATGGGCGTTCTGGGCGAGGAGTGCTCCGCAGTGCTTAAGGAGTTCTTCGGCACTCGGCGGATCCGGTAAGCTCGTCGGCGGTGGTGTCGCCTAGTGGCCGAGGGCGCACGCCTCGAAAGCGTGTGATGGGGCAACTCATCCGTGGGTTCAAATCCCACCACCACCGCCACCGAAAAGGAGCCGCGCTCGCGGCTCCTTTTCTCGTTCGGCGGCTGCTAGGCGGGCAGCTCCAGCACCCTGGCGTGCAGGATCGATCGTTGGTGCAGAGCGGCCCGCAGTGCCCGGTGCAGACCGTCCTCGAGATAGAGCTCGCCCCGCCACTGCACCACGTGCGGGAAGAGATCGCCGTAGAACGTGGAGTCGGCGGCGAGCAGCGAGTGCAGGTCCAGCATCGCCTTCGTGGTGATCAGGGAGTCGAGCCGGACCTGCCGCGGTGGTATCTGAGCCCACTCGCGGTGGGTCAGACCATGTTCGGGATAAGGGCGTCCGTCGCCGACCAGCTTGAAGATCACCCATTGATTTTAGGAGAGTTTCCACATCCGCGTGTTGCCCTGTGCCGTCATCGCAGGTCAGCGGTGCCGCATCGGGCTGGCTGGCCCGTCTTGTAGCCCTGCTGGAACGCCTTCACGCGCTGTTCCGAAGAGCCGTGGGTGAACGAGTCGGGATCGACCCGGCCCTGGGTCCGCTGCTGGATGCGGTCGTCGCCGACCGCCGCCGCCGCGTCCAGCGCCTCCGCGATCTCCGCCTCGGTGAACGGCTTGTCGTAGAAGCCCGTGTCGATGGCCTTGTTCGCCCACACGCCCGCGTAACAGTCGGCCTGCAGCTCCGTGGCCACCGAGCCGCCGCCTTCGAGCGCGCCGAGCAGGTTCTGGACGTGATGGCCGTACTCGTGCGCGATCACGTACGCCTGCGCGAACGGGCCGCCCTTGGCGCCGAAGCGGCTCTGGAGATCGTCGAAGAAGCTCAGGTCGAGGTAGACGCGCTGGTCACCGGGGCAGTAGAACGGCCCGACCGAGGAGTCGGCCGCGCCGCAGGCGGTGCGCACCCCGCCGGAATAGAGGATCGTCTTGGCCGCGCGATAGCCGGAGACCTCGGTCTTCCAGTAGTCCTGGATGCTGTTGACCACGCCCACGACCCGGCACTTCTCCGACTGGTCGGCGTCCTTGCCCGTCTTGCACTCCTGGGAGAGGTTGGAGGAGGGCTGCTGCTGCGCCGGTTGGCTTTCGCCGCCACCGCCGAGGCTGTTGATGACGAACACCGCGACCATCACGATCAGGGTGAGGACGCCACCGCCGCCGACCACCATCCCGCCCGGGAAGCCGCCCCCACCACCACCCCCGCGTCCACCGACGTCCTCCACCTGTGAGGAGTCGAGGTCGACGTCGTCTCTGAAGTCCATGACCAACGTCCCTTCTCGGGTCTGCCCGGGGGACAGCTTCCCGAAAGGGACCCATAGATTCCATCCCCTGTTCCAGATCATTCACCACGTGTCAGTTGATGTGGCGAAATGATGGAAAGTCTGATCGGCATCGCACCGGAACGGCGAGAAGGGGCGCACCGGCCGGTGCGCCCCTTCCTGGCAGAGCTCCTGAAGGCTCGCCCCCTATCCGCCTCCCAGCCGCGAGGGCGTTGGGGGCTGCGCGGGTGTCATCCCGTGCTGGTGGTGTCCGGGCAGGGGGGTGTGCTGAACGTCACGCCGTCCAGGAAGTTGCCGGCCGTCGGGCTGCCGCCCGCGGCCGACACCGATTCGAAGGCGAATCGGGTGGTGGTCTGTCCCGGAGGCACGACGTACACGCCGGTGTAGTAGCCCCAGGCGGTGTTGTCGTCGGAGAGGTCCGGCGAGGACGCCCCGGTGGGTACCTGCGCCACGGTCGAGCCCGGCGCCCCGATGAGCACCCGCATCACGTCGGTGCCCAGGCGGCCCCGGTGATACAGCGACCAGGTCATCGGGGTTCCGGGAACGGTGGGCACGTCCTGGTAGAGCGTGGAGACCTCGTTGGCGTTGAGCTCGGCGTACTGCTGGCCGTCGGCCGCCGGTGCCCCGCTGCGCCAGATCTCCAGCTTGTTGTCGGTGGCGGTGGTGTGCCAGCCGACGCTCGGGTCGGTGGAGGCGTCGGGGATGTTCCAGTCGACCGTGGCCACGGGCGGCGTCTCGAAGCTGCCGTTGATCAGATTGACCGGTTTCCAGGGGCAGATGACGGTGACGGTGACCGTGGCGGTGCTGGCGCCGCAGGCGGTAGTGATGGTGTAGGCGAAGGTGTCGGTGCCGGCGAAGCCCGGAGCGGGCGTGTAGGTCACGTTGCCGCCGGAGAGCGTCGCGGTGCCGTTGCCGGGCTTGGTGACGTTGCTGATCGTCGGCGAGCTCGCGGTGTCGTTGCCCAGGACGGGCACGTTGACGGCCGCGCCCATGGGGGTGGTGGCGGTGTCGGCGACGGCGACGGTGGGCGAGATGGACTGTCCGTTGACGATCTGGATCGGCGGGGCGGGTGTGTTGTTGCCGAGCTGGCCGGGAGCCGCGATGACGCTGCTGATCCCGGTCGGCCGGATGGTCATGCCGTTGCCGATGGTGCCCTGTCTGACCTGGAAGGTGATGACCTTGGAGGATGGGTCGGTCTTGGTGCCCGAGGAGGTGATCGACAGGGTGTTGCCGCTGATGGTACCGGTCCCCGACTCGCTGATGACAGTGGCGTTGGCCAGCAGTGACGACAGATCCCACGTGGTGGTGTAGCGGGTGACCAGCAACGGCCACTGGGTCGTCCGGTGCGTCAGGGTGAGGGTGAAGACGGTGCCAGGTGCGATCTGTCCGCCCCACAGGGAGGGGGAGGTGTCGACCGAGACCGACCCGCTGCCCAGCCGTGCGCCGATGACGTTCTTCCAGTAGTAGCTGACGGGGTAGGTCGCCTGCCCCTGCCGGACACAGGGCGGGGCGGCGGCTCGCGCGACGGCCCGCCGCGCGCCGTCGTGCGCACCGCCTTCGGCGGCGGCCACCGGTGTCCCGGGCACGGCCAGCAGCGTCAACAGCGCACCGGCCAGGGCGGTGAGCGCGGATCGGGATCGTTGTGACATCAACACTGAACTCCCACTGTCGTGAGGGATGTCGTCGTAGATCGACTTCACGACGGACGTTACTCTAGGTAGTCGCTCAAGTGCGTTCAGGCGCGTACGCGATCTCCGTGTCGTGGCGCGGCCGAGCGCGGGAGCCGGGAAGGCAGGCCAGAAAGAGGGGCGTCGGCACAGAGAACCGGCTCCGAGGCCCTCGGCGGGGGCCGCCGGGACCTGTGGCTCATTAGTGATCAAAAATCAGAAGCCAGGCGCCACATTCTGGCACCATGGTGCAGAAGGAGCCTCAGAGGCAGTCTGGTCAAAGAGAGCTTCGGGTTCACGGAAGTGATTTGGTCGCAGCCGGCCAAGGCTTGCGGGAAAGCGGCCGACCTGTTGAGACATCACACTGACACCCTGATCGTCTCTTTCGCCCCGGGCGGGCGGTCGCCTTGGGGGCTGGGTGTGATCGGCCTGGCCATGGACCAGGTCAACGAGATGCTCGGTCAGGCGTGCCGCCGCATGCACACGAACATCGACCGGGCGGGTGTCGGCCTCCAGGAGATGGCCGAGATTCACGGCGTCGTGGACCACACGCTTGCGCACGCTTTCCGCGCCAATGCCATCCCCTCCCGCCACGGCGGGCCGTCGGCGACGTGAGTGGACCTTCTGCCCCATGATGCTGCCACCTGAGCTGGAGACGGCGTTCCTGCTGCTGGGCGTGCCCTGGCCCACCGAGGACGAAGACGGGCTCCGCGACTGCGCCGCCGCTTACCGCACGTGCGCTTGCCATCTGCGCGGAGAGGTCAGCTCGGTCGCGCACAGTGCCGTCCGGTACGCCATGACCCGCAACGACGGCCTCGACATGGACGCCGCCATCGTCTTCCTGGCCGACTATCTGGACGACGACGACGGCGACGAAAGTCATCTGCCGAGCCTGGTCACCGTGCTGAACGCACTCGCCGACGCGCACGATGTCATCGCCGACCTCGTCGCCGCGCTCAAGGCCCTGCTCGCAGTGCTGGCCGCGTACGTGCTGGCCGTTCTGGGCCTGGGCGGTCGCCGCCTCCGTGGTCACGGGCGGCGCGTCGATGATCCAGGCCCGCCTCACCCTCGCCGGTCTGCGCGTCAGCGCCGGACGCGCCGTGTTCGTCTTCCGTCACGAGCTCCAACGTCTCTTCGGCAAGGGCCTGGTCAACGCCGTCGAGAAGCGGCTGCGCAACATCATCAGCGCTGCCGCCCCCTTGACGCATCGGGCCAGGCGGCCCGCCATCGCCGATCCCCTGGGCTATCGGAGCACCGCGCGAGAGCGCGCATTCGCCGAGGCGACCCGGAGGCAGTTACGGGACCTGCGCAGACACCGCACGCCCTTGGGCATGGGGCCCAAGTCGTGGCGAACCGCCGTGGCCGAACTACGTGAGGCGCTCGCGGCGGAGAAGATCTTCGACGGTGATGTGCGGTTGAAGGGCACGTCGGCCCGCTTCTTCTCGGGCGACCCCGCCAAGACCTTCCCGCAGAGCGAAAACGAGCTACGCGCGATGGTCGCCCGGGCCAACGCCGACCTGCCACAGGCCCAGCTCGCGCAGCGCGTCGAGGACACTGTCGCGGCCTACCGCCGGGCCGGATACGCCGCGGACGGTCCCAAGCCCGCCGTGGCGTTCTTCGACAGCAACTACAAACTCGGCCTGTCGTCGTGGCCCAGCGACTACGACTTCCAGCTTGCCAGCGACATCCTGGCCGAACGCTTCAGGCGTTTCGCCGAGGCGAATCCGGGCGTCAGTGTGTACACGAAGGGCGACTGGTTCAACCCCTACCTGCTCGACCGAGTGGCCCCCGAGCTGGACAACTGGGTGAAGCGCTGGGAGAGGGAGGCGGGGCGGTGGGTCAGCATCGCCACGTACGACCTCGCGTACCTGGAGCGCACCGCACGCCCCGACGACTGGGTCGTGCTGCGGCGACAGCGCTGACGGAAGACCGGAACGTCAGAAGGGGTGTGCCATTGAATCGGCACACCCCTTCTGAACTGGCGGAGGATAGGAGATTTGAACTCCTGAAGGGTTGCCCCTTACACGCTTTCCAAGCGTGCGCCCTCGGCCACTAGGCGAATCCTCCGTCGACGAGTTTACCGGAATCCTCAGGTTGTGGTGACCACGATTTCACTGGAGCGAGCACTGCGACATCCCGCTAGACTGTCCACGGACCCCTCGCGCGGCGTCATCCTGTGAACCTCCCCAGGGCCGGAAGGCAGCAAGGATAAGCGGGCTCTGGCGGGTGTGCGAGGGGTTCTCTTCGTTAGAAGCCCCCTCGCAGGCGGGATGGTCGCATGAGTCTTGCGCTTTACCGCAAGTACCGACCCGGGACGTTCGCCGAGGTCAAGGGTCAGGAGCACGTCACAGATCCGCTGCGGCAGGCATTGCGGACCGGCCGGGTCAACCACGCCTACCTGTTCAGCGGCCCGCGCGGCTGCGGCAAGACGTCCAGCGCCCGCATCCTGGCTCGCTCGCTCAACTGCGAGAAGGGCCCCACTCCCGACCCCTGCGGCGTCTGTGAGTCGTGCGTCGCGCTCGCCCCCACGGGGCCCGGCCACCTCGACGTCATCGAGATCGACGCGGCATCCCACGGCGGTGTCGACGACGCGCGTGACCTGCGCGAGCGGGCCTTCTTCGCGCCCGTCTCCGCGCGCTACAAGATCTACATCATCGACGAGGCGCACATGGTGACCCGAGAGGGTTTCAACGCGCTGCTCAAGCTCGTCGAGGAGCCTCCGCCCCACCTGAAGTTCATCTTCGCGACGACCGAGCCCGAAAAGGTCATCGGCACCATCAAGTCGCGCACCCACCACTACCCGTTCCGGCTGATGCCGCCCGCGACGCTCCGGGCGCTGCTGGAGGAGATCCTCTCCTCAGAGAGCGTCCCCTACGAGCCCACGGCCCTGCCTCTGGTCGTCCGCGCGGGCGCCGGGTCCGCGCGTGACTCGCTGTCCATCCTCGACCAGTTGCTGGCCGGCGCCGACGAGGCCGGCATCACCTACGCCAAGGCCGTCTCGCTGCTCGGCTACACCGACGGCGACCTGCTCGACGAGGTCGTCGACGCGTTCGCCGCGCATGACGGCGCGCGGGTCTTCCACACCGTCAACCGGGTGATCGAGGGGGGCCACGATCCCCGCCGGTTCGCCTCCGACCTGCTCGAACGGTTCCGCGATCTGGTCATCCTGGCCAACGTTCCCGAGGCGGCCTCCAGCGGGCTGCTCGACCGGCCCGCCGACGAGCTGGAGCGTCTCGTGGCGCAGGCCGCCTCGATGGGGCCGGCCGAGCTGACCCGGGCCGCCGAGATCTTCAACACGGGTCTCACGGAGATGCGTGGCGCCACCTCGCCCCGGCTGCTGCTTGAGCTCATGTGCGCGCGCGTCCTGCTTCCGGCCGCCGCGCAGGGCGAGGCGGCGCTGCTCGCCCGGCTCGAACGTCTCGAACGCGGCGGCGCCGTCGCCGCCATGGCCGCCCGCACCGGCCCCGCCACGGCCGTCGTCCCCCAGCCGGGAGTCGCCGGCGCCCAGATGGCCGAGCTCCGGCAGGCGGCCGCCACAGCCGGGTCGGTGGTGTCGGGCGGGCCAGGCCACGGCCCCGCGGCCGCTTCCGCGAGTGGTCACGCGGGGAGTGGCCAGGCCGCGGGTGGTCAGGAGGTCGGCGGTCAGCCGGGTGACGTCTCGGTCGATCAGGCCCGCGACGTTGCGGGCGGCGCGCCGACTTCGCCAGGTGATCAGGCCACCGACGACGGCTGGCCGGAGCCGGCTCGCCCAGGAGCCCCGGCCGGCGCCGCGAACACCTCGGGATCCGCTACGAGGCCCGCCACACAGGCCGGCGGTCCCAGGCCGGCTGAGGCTGCGGCGCCCGCCGCCACGCAGGGCGGCACCGGAGCCGGGGCGCTCCAGCAGCAGTGGCCGGCGGTGCTGGCCGCGCTCAAGCAGCGCAGCATCGTGGTCTGGGCCAACGTGAGCACCAACGCCCAGGTGGTCGGCGTCGAGGGCAACCTGGTCACGCTCGGTTTCTCCCAGGTCGGCGCGATGAAGAACTTCACCGGTGGCGGCAAGGACGCCGTGGTGGCCGCCGCGCTCGGCGACGTGCTGGGCGGCACCTGGCGGGTCGAGGCGGTCGTGGGCGGTTCGCCCGCGCCTCAGGCCAACCGAGGGCCGCAGTCGGGTCCGCCCTCCGGCCCGACACGTCAGCAGGCCGCGCCGCAGCCGCAGCCGCAGCCGCACACTCCTCCGGCCGCGCAGCACCAGTCCGGTGCCCGTACGAGCTCGCATGGGTCGTCATCCGGGCAGTCCGGCGCCCAGGAGGCGAGCCAGCCGCCTGGCCCGGCGGGGCACGCCGCGCCGGCAGGCGGCGGACCAGCGGCCGGCACGGCCGTCATCTCCGCGTCCCCGGGCCGGCAGACGGACGAGTCCTGGCCGGACGCCCCGGACGAGCCCGGGCCCGGCTCGCCGCCTGGGCCCGACCCCACGCACGCGAGCGTGGTCGCGACCGGTGCGGGCCTGGCCGCGGCCAGGTCGGCGGCCAAGGCAGCCGCTCAGGCGGGGCCCCGCGCCCCTCGGCAGACGGGCACGACGGCGTGGCCGGACGCCATCCCCAACCGCGTCAAGGGGCCAGAGTCGGACGACGTCGACCCGCTCAACGACGCCGACGCCGACGTGGACGAGCTCTCGGGCATGGCGCTCCTGCAACGCGAGCTGGGCGCCCAGCTGATCGGCGAAATCGACCACACCTGACCGGTAAGGCGCCCCTGTGCGCGTGCCGGGTCAGTCGGCGGTGAGGCGGGCGTGGGCGGCGGCGGCGCGGTGGTCGGTGGAGGGTAAGGAGTCGGCGAGGCGTTCGAGGATCTCGATGTCCTCGCGCCCGTGGGCCGTCTGGGCGTAGGCCCACAGGTCGCCCGGCGAGCCGCTGAGCAGCAGGCGGCTGCGCACCTGTACTTCGAGCTCGTCGCGTTCGCGGCGGATCTCGGGCGACTCCGAGCGGGGCAGCAGGGGGCCGGTGTAGGTGCGGGCCAGGGCGGTCGGGGCGTCGGCCGCGAGGAGCTGCCTGACCTGCAGGAAGTCGGCCTCGACCGGCGACGTGAGCTGGTAGGGCTTGGCGGTGACGCGGCCACGCAACTGGCCGCGGAGCCGGTGGATCTCGGCCCTGATGGTGACCGGGTTGCCCTCGTCGCCGTACAGGTGGAAGGAGAGCTGCTCGGCGGTGAGGCCGCAGGGGTGGAGAGCCAGGAGGGCGAGGATCTCGGCGTGCCGGAGGGAGAGCGGCAGGCGGCGCTCGCCGATGGCGGCGGTCGGCTGGCCGTCGCCGAGGAAGCTCAGGGTGAGCGTGGGGGCGCCCGGCGGCGCGCCCTGGACGAGGTAGCCGTCGGCGAACGGCTCCAGCGTGGCCACGCGGCCGTCACGGAGCAGGAGGCGCTCGCCGGAGGCGGGGAGCTGGACGCGTTCGCCGAGGACGCCGGCCGGGTCGCCGGCGATGACGCGGCCGGTGGCCGACAGCAGGATGCCGGGACGCCCGCGCAGGGCGTCGAAGCGGTGGCGCAGGCGGGCGTCGCGTTCGTGCATGCGCAGGGCGAGCTGGGACTCGGCGAGCTTGGCCGCGGCGCCGACCAGGGCCACGGTGGCGGGGTGCAGGCTGGGCGCGGTGCCGCTCACGTCGACGCAGCCGAGCAGCGCGCCCGTGTCGGGGTCGACGATCGGGGCGGCGCCGCACGACCAGACGTGCAGTATGCGCAGGAGGTGTTCCTCGGAGTAGACGTGCACCGACCGGCGGGTGGCCAGGGCGGTGCCGATGCCGTTGGTGCCCATGCGGCCCTCGGCCCACTGGTGGCCGTCGGCCAGCCCCACCCGGTCGGCGAGGCGCATGGCGTCGCGGTCGCCGTCGCGCCACAGGACCCGGCCCTCGCTGTCGGTGACCACCACGACGTGCTCGGACACCTCGGCCGTGACGGTGAGCGTCTGGGCGAGCAGCGGGAGCAGGGGACGCAGTGGGTGGGCGGCGCGTACGTCGGCGAGGTCGGCGGAGTCGTAGACGAGGGGAGCCGGGCCGCCGTCGGGGTCGATCCCCGCGTCGATGGAGCGTCGCCAGGACGCGCTGATCAACTGGCGGAGGCCGGCCGGTGGGAGCCGGCCCGACACCGCCCTTTCGTACGCATGGCGCAGGCGGTCGGAATACGCGTCGAGATCGGCGTAACTCATCGGCCACTCCAAGTAGTCAACCCCCCGCATGGCGAGCATCGACGCTGGAGGTGTGTCGGCGCAACCGTTTCGAGGGATCGCGAAGGGTGATCAGGTCATCGCAACGTGTGTGCAACGTCACGGTGGCTAAGGTCTTCGCTCAAGCGTCGGCATGAGCGCGGCCGCTCCGGTCGGCGTGATGGCCGGGTCCTGGACACTGGAGGGGGGCCGGGACCCGGCCGAACAATGATCAGAGGTCGAAACACCTGCATGCCGCCAGTACATGACGACGCCCAAACACCGTAGGCTCGTGACAGTCAAGAACGCGGAGCCACGAGGAGCGCACGACGGTGAACCCAGGGGATGTCAACCTGCAGCAGCTGCTGGAGCAGGCCCAGCTCATGCAGCAGCAGCTTGTGAGCGCCCAGCAGGAGCTCAACGACGCGCAGATCGAGGGCTCGGCCGGCGGCGGCCTGGTCACGGCCGTCGTCAACGGTTCGGGCGAGCTGCTCGAGCTCAAGATCGACCCGAGTGTGGTCGACGCCGCCGACCCGCAGGACACGGCCGACACGATCGCCGACCTGGTGATCGCGGCCGTGCGCGACGCGGTGCGTGCGGCGGCCGATCTGCAGCAGGAGAAGCTCGGTCCGCTGGCCCAAGGGCTGGGCGGCGGCGGTCTCGGTCAGTTGCCAGGGTTCTAGGCATGTACGAGGGCGTCGTCCAGAACCTGATCGACGAGCTGGGGCTGCTACCCGGCGTCGGTCCCAAAAGCGCGCAGCGGATCGCGTTCCATCTGCTGGCGGCCGATCCGGTCGACGTCAAGCGGCTGGCGCACGCTCTGCTGGAGGTCAAGGAGAAGGTCCGGTTCTGCCGGGTGTGCGGCAACGTGGCCTCCGAGGAGGAGTGCCGCATCTGCCGAGATCAGCGCCGCGACACGCATGTGATCTGCGTGGTGGAGGAGCCGAAGGACGTCGTCGCGATCGAGAAGACGCGCGAGTTCCGCGGCACCTACCACGTGCTCGGCGGCGCGATCAGCCCCATCGACGGCATCGGGCCCGACGACCTGCGCGTCCGTGAGCTCATGACGCGGCTGGCCGACGGCCGCATCACCGAGCTCATCCTCGCCACCGATCCCAATCTGGAGGGCGAGGCGACGGCGACCTACCTTGCCCGTCTGGTCAAGCCGATGGGTGTGAAAGTGACACGACTGGCCAGCGGTCTGCCTGTGGGCGGTGACCTCGAGTACGCCGACGAGGTGACCTTGGGCCGCGCGTTCGAAGGACGGAGGCTGCTGGATGTCTGACCAGTGGAGTGCGCTAGCCGAAGAGATCGCCGGGCACGCGCAGAATTACGTGGACGGCCTGACCAGGGTCGCCGGCGGTGAGGGCGGCGACGCCATCTGGTCGTTGCTGCTGGTCGAGGTGGCTCAGGTGAGCCTCGCGGGCGCCAAGCTCGGCGCCAACGAGGACGTCATCCTCTCCGGCAACTACGAGCCGCCGCTGAGCGAGGACCCTGACATCGACGGCGTCCGCACGGCGCTGGCCGAGTTGCTGGAGGCGGTCGACGACTACGCCGAGGTGTTCGACCCGTACAAGGACACGGGCGTCACCCCCTACCGGCTGTCCGATGACCTGACCGCGGTCGCGGCCGACCTCATCCACGGCCTGCGCCACTACCAGGCCGGCCGGCCGCACGAGGCGCTGTGGTGGTGGCAATACTCCTACTTCAACACCTGGGGCAACCACGCGGGCGCGGCCATGCGCGCGCTGCAGGCTCTCGCCGCGCACTCGCGCCTCGACGTGGCGGAGGAGACCACCTCGGTTTGATCATCCACATAGTGATATAGCCCAGCGGCGCCATGAAACGCCCCCGGTAGACTGGCACCTCACAGTCCTAACCGGGAGACTCTCGTGGCGCTCGTTGTGCAAAAGTACGGTGGTTCGTCCGTCGCCGACGCGTCCTGCATCAAGCGGGTCGCGCAGCGGATCGTCGCGACGAAAAAAGCCGGCAACGATGTCACGGTGATCGTGTCGGCCATGGGCGACACCACCGACGAGCTGCTCGACCTGGCCGAGCAGGTGTCGCCGCTGCCTCCGGGCCGCGAGCTCGACATGCTGCTCACCTCCGGCGAGCGGATCTCGATGGCCCTGCTGGCCATGGCGATCGCCAACCTGGGCTACGAGGCGCGGTCGTTCACCGGCTCGCAGGCCGGCGTGATCACCAATTCCACGCACGGCAAGGCGCGCATCATCGACGTGACGCCGAGCCGCATCCGTGAGGCGCTCGACCGTGGTCACATCGCGATCGTGGCCGGGTTCCAGGGCGTCTCGCAGGACACCAAGGACATAACGACGCTCGGCCGGGGCGGCTCCGACACCACGGCGGTGGCGTTGGCGGCGGCCCTCGACGCCGACGTCTGCGAGATCTACACCGACGTCGACGGCATCTTCACCGCGGATCCCCGCATCGTGCCCACAGCCCGCAAGATCCCCAAGGTCTCCTACGACGAGATGATGGAGATGGCGGCCTGCGGGGCGAAGATCCTGCACCTGCGGTGCGTCGAGTACGCTCGCCGGTTCGCCCTGCCGATCCACGTACGCAGTTCGTTCAGCACCAGGGAAGGCACCTGGGTCGTCTCCGACCCTTACACCGAAGGAACCGAGATGGAGCAGCCGATCATCTCCGGCGTCGCGCACGACCGGAGCGAGGCCAAGATCACCGTGGTCGGGGTCCCCGACAAGGTCGGAGAGGCTGCCGCGATCTTCAAAACCCTGGCCGGCGCCGAGATCAACATCGATATGATCGTCCAGAACGTCTCGGCCGCGGCGACGGGCCGCACCGACATCTCGTTCACGCTGCCCACGGCCGACAGTTCGACCGCGCTGACGGCGCTGAAGCGGATGCAGGGCGAGATCGCGTTCGAGTCGCTGCTCTTCGACGACCAGATCGGCAAGGTGTCGCTGATCGGCGCGGGCATGCGCTCGCACCCGGGCGTCACGGCGACGTTCTTCGCGGCCCTGGCCGACGCCGGGGTCAACATCGAGATGATCTCCACCTCGGAGATCCGCATCTCGGTGATCGTCGATCAGGACGACGTCGACGTGGCCGTGGCGGCCGCCCACCGAGCGTTCGAGCTCGACGCAGACCAGGTCGAAGCAGTGGTGTATGGAGGCAGTGGACGATGAGCAGGCCCAATCTCGCCCTGATCGGGGCCACCGGTGCCGTGGGCACCGTCATGCGTGACCTGGTGTCCACCCGCGACGACATCTGGGGAGAGGTCCGTCTCGTCGCGTCGGCGCGTTCCGCGGGCAAGGTGCTGCGGGTGCGCGGTGAGGACGTCGTCGTCCAGGCGCTCACGCCCGAGGTCTTCGACGGCATCGACATCGCCATCTTCGACGTGCCCGACGAGGTGTCGGCCGTGTGGGTGCCGATCGCGGCCGAGCGCGGCGCCATCGCGATCGACAAGTCCGGCACGTTCCGTATGGAGCCTGACGTGCCGCTGGTGGTGCCCGAGGTCAACCCGCTCGACGCGCGTGACCGGCCGCGCAACATCATCTCCACGCCCAACTGCACGACGCTGTCGATGATGGCGGCCATGGGGGCGCTGCACGCCGAGTACGTGCTCAAGGAGCTCGTCGTCGCCTCCTACCAGGCGGTGTCGGGCGCCGGTGTGGCGGGTTCGGCCAGACTCTACGACGAGGTCGAGGCGCTGGCCGGTGATCGGGCGATCGGTCAGACGGCCGGTGACGTGCGCAAGGCGCTGGCCAACAGGCTGCCCGAGGAGTCGCCGTTCCCCGCGCCCATCGCGTTCAACGTGGTGCCGTGGGCGGGTTCCTACAAGGACGGCGGCTGGGCGTCGGAGGAGCTGAAGCTCCGCAACGAGTCGCGCAAGATCCTCGGCATTCCCGACCTCAAGGTCTCCGCGACCTGCGTCCGGGTGCCGGTGATCACCACGCACTCGCTGGCCGTGCATGCCCGGTTCGAGCGTGAGATCACGGTCGCTGACGCGCACCGGATCCTGGAGGCGGCGCCGACCGTGGTGCTCATGGACGACCCGGCCAACGGTGTCTGGCCGACGCCGAGCGACGTGGTGGGCACCGACCCGACTTATGTGGGCCGGGTCCGGCAGGCGGTCGACTTCCCCAACACGCTCGACCTGTTCGTGTGCGGTGACAACCTCCGCAAGGGGGCCGCGCTCAACGCGGCGGAGATCGCCGAGCTGGTCGCCGGCGAGCTGTAGGGACACTTTTCGCGCGACGGTGCCGTGCCCGGTCATCGGGCACGGCGCCGTCACGCTCTCACCGGAACATGATGTCCCAGTGGTCCGCCTCGTTGGCGAAGATCGTGCCCGAGGCGGAGCGATACAGAGCCGACCCGTCGCCGCGGTGACCCACCCTCTGGTGGGTGCCGCTGATGTGACGGTTGATGCAGGCGTTCTTTGAGATGTCCAGCTTGTAGCCCTGGCCGTGGCTGTAGCGGCCGGGCGCGTGGCCGACCTCGGTGCCGCCGGTGACCATGATGGGGCAGCCGCTCTCGCGCTTGAGCTGGATGACCCGGGCGATCGTGTTCGTCCGGACGGAGTCCAGGGAGGTGCACGTGCGCACCTGCCGGTTGGTGCAGCGGCCCGTCGACTGGTAGCGCAACCCGGCGTTCTTCAGGTAGTCCGCGGCGAGGCTGTGCGAGAGGTGCGTCATCGCGTGCCGGGGCCTCGCGCGGCTCAGGTTCAGCTTCGGCAGTCCTTTCTGGTCGCCGTCGGTCATGGACCGCAGCGTGGCCAGGCCGATCTTCTCGCTCGCCTCGCCGAGCACGCCGGCCGTCTCGCTGGTCTCACCGGTCACGATCTCCCCGGACTGGCCGGACAGACCGGCCAGCATGACGGTCTGGCCGGAGGTCGGCGCGTACCAGCGGGCGACCTCGATCGGTCCCTCCAGCCGGTACGTCCGAGTGATGATCGATGGCGCTTGCCGTGGCTCCCCGTCCGGGGGCCTGGGGGCGGCGGAGGCTGCTGAGGCCAGCGCGATTATGGAGATCTCAATGCCGAGGAGTACGCCTACCAGGAGGCGCACACTTCCACGTATCCACATGTCGATGCCTTTTCGCGGAAATAGCCCTTCCGCCTGAAACATCAATCCCATGCTTCACACCAGCTGACCCCTGTCGCACACGGATCTTTGCCGTGTGTCGGCGATCACCGTGCGGCTCCATGACCTAACTGGCATCACGCCGTAAAGTGACGAGCGTGTCCGAAGCCCGAAGCAGAGGAGCGGAGAGCACCCGAGAGGTCATCGTCGAGACGGCCTTGCGACTGTTCCGGGAGCGCGGCTTCGACGCCACGACGATGCGTGCGATCGCGGCCGAGGCCGGTGTGTCCGTGGGTAACGCCTACTACTACTTCGAGAGCAAGGAGGCGTTGATCCAGGCGTACTACGACCGGGCCCAGGCCGAGCACGAGGCGGCCTGCCGTGAGCTGCTCGCCACGACGCCGTCCTTCGCGGCCAGGCTGAGCGGCGTGCTGCGCGAGTGGGTGCGCGTGTCCGAGCCCTACCACGAGTTCGCAGTCAAGTTCTTCAAGCACGCGGCCGAGCCCACCAACCCGCTGAGCCCGTTCAGTGCCCAGTCGTCGCCGGCGCGCGAGGCGTCGATCGCCATCTACCGGCAGGTCGTCGAGGGCTCGCGCGACTCCATGAACACCGAGCTGCGCGAGGAGCTGCCCGAGCTGCTCTGGCTGCTCTCGATGGGCATGGTGCTGTTCTGGGTGCACGACACCTCGCCCGGCTGCGAGCGCACCCATCGGCTGATCGACGCCACGGTGCCGCTCGTGGACCGGCTCGTCGGCCTATCGCATCTGCCGGGTCTGCGGGGGATCACGAAGGACTTCATCGCGGTGGTGCACGAACTGCGCGCCTAGCCTGACCGGATCTTCGCGGGCGGAGACGACATACCATCCGGTTGGTATGGTCGCGGTACTGTCGCTTGGCTGGAGGTCTCGATGACACAGAACTGGGGCATGACGATCCCCTTCTTCGACCGTTCGCTGGCGAACTCACGGGAGCTGATCGCGGAGCTGCCCGCGCTCGGCTACACCGACGCCTGGTCGGCCGAGGTCAACGGGGTCGACGGCTTCGTGCCGCTGGCCATGGCCGCCGAGTGGGCCCAGGGGATCAGGCTGGGCAGCGCGATCGTCCCCGTCTCCACCCGCGGGCCCGGCCTGCTGGCCATGTCCGCCGCCACACTCGCCGACCTGGCCCCCGGACGCTTCGTGCTGGGCATCGGCTCGTCCTCTCCCGCGATCGTCGAGCGCTGGAACGCCGGCACCTTCGCCAAGCCCTACGCGCGCACCCGCGACACCCTGCGCTTCCTCAGGAAGGCGCTGGCCGGCGAGAAGGTGTCGGAGGCGTACGAGACGTTCGAGATCAAGGGTTTCAAGCTGGAGCGGGCCCCGAAGGTGGCGCCCAAGATCGTGCTGGCCGCGCTCCGGCCGCGCATGCTGCGCCTGGCCGCGGAGGAGGCCGACGGCGCGATCACCAACTGGCTCTCGCCCCAGGACGTGCGCCAGGTGCGGGCCGAGATCGGGCCGGACACCGAGCTGATCGCCCGGCTGTTCGTGTGCGTCAGCGAGGACACCGCCAAGGTACGCGAACAGGCCCGCTGGATGCTCGCCAGCTACCTCACCGTGCCCGTCTACGCGGCCTTCCACGACTGGCTGGGCAGGGGCGAGGTGCTGCGGCCGATGCACGAGGCCTGGGCGGCGGGCGATCGCCAGGCCGCGCTGAAGGCCATCCCCGACGAGGTGGTCGACGCGCTCGTGGTGCACGGCGACGCCGCGACGTGCCGGGCCCGGATCCAGGAGTACGTGGACCACGGCCTCGACACCCCCGTCCTCGCCCCTATCCCCGGCGGCGAGGTCTCCATCACCCAGGCCGTACGCGACCTGGCCCCCAAGGCCTGAACGGAGGACACGTGGACGACGTGCTGAGGCTGGACGCGATCGGACAGGCGCGGGCCGTCCGCGACGGCCAGGTGTCGCCCCGGGAGCTGGTCGAGGCGGCGATCACCAGGATCGAGGCCCGCGACGGCGAGCTCAACGCCGTCGTCCACCCACGGTTCGAGCGGGCGCTGGCCGAGGTCGACGGCCTGCCCGCCGACGCGCCGTTCCGGGGGGTGCCGATCCTGCTCAAGGATCTCGGCTGGGCGCAGGCCGGGGAGCCGTACAGCGCGGGCTCGCGGGTGCTCGACGGCGTGCCGGTCGAGGCGGACGGCCACGGCACGGCCAGGCTGCGGGCCGCCGGGTTCGTGGTGCTGGGCCGTACGAACACGCCTGAGTTCGGCAGCACGATCACCACCGAGCCGGCCGCCTTCGGGCCCACGCGCAATCCGTACGATCCCGCGTACTCAGCGGGCGGATCGAGCGGCGGGTCGGCGGCGGCGGTCGCGGCCGGGATGACGGCGATCGCCACGGCCAGCGACGGCGGCGGCTCGATCCGCATCCCCGCCTCGCTCTGCGGCCTGGTGGGGCTCAAACCCACCCGTGGCCGCGTCAGCTTCGGCCCGCTGGGCGGAGAGGGGTGGAGCGGCTTCTCCTGCCCGGGGTTCGTGACCAGGACCGTCCGCGACACGGCGGCGGCGCTCGACCTGGTCTCCGGCTACGTGAACGGCGACCCGTACGACGCCCCTCGGCTGCCGGGGCCGCTCGCCGAGGAGGTCGGCGCGGACCCGGGACGGCTGCGCGTCGGGTTCGTGAGCAGCCACCCGAGGGGCGACGTGCCGGACGTGCCCGAGGTCACCGAGGCGGTCACCCGTGCCGCCGGGCTGCTGGAGACGCTCGGCCACGACGTGTCGCCCGGCTGTCCCGAGGCGCTCGGCGAGGCCGACTTCCCCCGTCACTTCGGCGCGATCGTGGCGAACAACCTGGCGGCGGAGATGGCGAACATCGGCGTCCGGCGCGGCAGGCCCGTACGGATGGAGGAACTGGAGCCGCGTAACGCCGCGATGGTCGGCGCGGCGGGCAACCACAGCGCGGCCGAGCACATCCTGGCCACGCAGTGGATCGACGGGTTCCGCAGGCGGATGGCGGCGTGGTGGGATTCGGGCTACGACCTGTTGCTGGCGCCGTCGCTGGGCGTGGCGCCGTTCGAGCTCGGCTGGATCCCGCCCGACGACCTGAGCGTCGCCCTGGGCCGCACCGCGCACGCCGTGGGCTACACCTCGCCGATCAACGCGACCGGCCAGCCGTCGATCTCGCTGCCGCTGCACAGCACCCGGGCGGGGCTGCCGGTGGGCGTCCAACTGGTGGCGGCGGCGGGCAGGGAGGACCTGCTGGTGCGCGTGGCGGCGCAGATCGAGCAGGCCGCGCCGTTCACGCACGGCGCTCTGCGCTGAGCCGGGAACCGGCGCGGGGCGGGGGCCTCGCGCCAGGAAGCGGCGTGCGACCCTCGCCGCTGACCGCGGGAACCATGCGGACCTCTCGACGCGTTATGTCGTGAGAAGTCAGGGTAGGGAGGCGTCATGATGGCGAAGGCGGCACGGGCGGCGGCGGCTTGGCGGGCCTACCGAGACGTGACCAAGCCTGGCACACCGGGCCTGATGGCACGGGTGCGGGCGATCCCCCGGATGGTCGGCGCGGTGATGCGCGGGAAGTACACCGGGCTGGGCAAGAGCAAACTGGCCCTGATGGGCCTCGGCGTGGTCTACATCCTCTCGCCGATCGACGTCATCCCCGACTTCCTGGTGCTGGTCGGGGTCGCTGACGACTTCGGGGTCTTCCTCTGGCTCTTCGGCTCGCTGCTCGGTGAGAGCGGTCGCTACCTCGACCACGAGCGCGACGTCATCCAAGGCAGGATCGAAGGCTAGATCTCCTCCATCCGCAGCCAGGCGCGCGACGGCAGCGGGTGGCCGAACAGGCGCGCCGCGTTGCCGTAGGCGACCCTGGCGACGTCGGCGGGCGGCAGGGCGCCGAGGTTGTGGGTCACCGCGTGCTGCGTGTCGGGCCAGGTGGAGTCGGAGTGCGGATAGCCGCTCTCCTGCAGCACGTGGTCGAGCCCGACCGCCAGCCGCACCCCGGACAGGGCGTGGTCGTCGAGAGTGCCGAAGTAGAAGTTGCGGCGCAGCACCTCGCTGGGCTTGAGCCCGCCGTCCCACGTCACCTCGCCCACGGGATGGTCGAGCGCGTAGTCAGCCCGCTCGGCCAGCATCGGCAGCCACGCCACGCCGCCCTCGACGATGAGGATGCGCAGCGCCGGGAAGCGCAGCGGCAGCCCTGACCAGAGCCAGTCGGCGCAGGCGAACATGGCGGCGGTCGGCATCAGCGTGGTGATCGCCTCGATGGGCGTGTCGGGGGAGGGCACCGGCGACCAGCTCGACTCGCCGGTGTGCAGGGCCACCACCGTGCCCGTCTCCTCGCAGGCGGCGAAGAACGGGTCCCAGTGGCCGCTGTGGATCGACGGCAGCCGCAGCCGGGTCGGGAACTCGGGGAACACCACGGCCTTGAACCCGCGGGCCGCGTTGGCGCGGATCTCCTTGGCGGCGATGTCGGGGTCGGGCAGCCAGGGCAGCTGCAGGCCGATGATCCGCTCGGGATAGGTGCCGGCCCAGACGTCGATGTGCCAGTCGTTCCACGCCTTGACCAGGGCCAGGCCCAGCTCCTGGTCACGGGTGCGGGCGAACGGCATGCCGGCCTGACCGGCCAGCATGCCCGGGAAGCAGAGCGCGGCCCAGATGCCCGCGAGGTCCATGTCGGCGATGCGCGCCTCGATGTCGTGGCAACCGGGGCGCATGCTGTCGAAGCGGACCGGGTCGAGGGTCCACTGCTCGCGCGGCAGACCGGCGCCCACGTCGAGACCGGCGCACGGATAGGTGGCGCCTCCGTATCGCCAGACCTGGTGACCGGCCTCCGTCTCCACGACCTTGGGCGCGACATCGGCGTATTTCTCCGCGAGCCGGCCCTCGAAGAGGTCAGGGGGCTCGATCAGGTGATCGTCGGCGGAGATGATCACGTAGTCGCGCCGCCTCGGATCCGGATCGGGGAGCAGCGGCGTAGTCACGCAGGTAACCGTACGACGGCGGGATAACGTCGAACAAGCTGCGACGTCTCCGTTGGGTCTCCCTGGTCGCGCGGAGCCCGGAATCGCCTGGAGGGGGATGGTAGGCGACCCCGGGCCCGAGGGGTCCGCCTTGCGAGGATGCTGCTCATGCGAACCCGTCCGCCCCCTACCCCACGAAGTTCTGGTCAGTCGGTGTGCTGATCAGTCGGTGTGCTGATCGATCGGCGCGAGGAGATGGTCCCGCAGCGCCTCGACGGTCCTGGAGTCGATCCGGAGCACGTCGGCGCAGTAGGCGTCGACCGAGCCGTGACGGTCGGCGAGGTCGGCGAGGAAGAACCGCATGGCCTCGGCCGGAGCCACACCGAACCCCGGCCACCTGGCGGCGGTCGGATGGCGTTTCTGCCAGCTGATGATGAACCGCTCGGTCGCCAGTCCGGTCAGCGCGTAGTCGGCGACGATGTCCTCCTCCGCCACGCCCACCAGGGTCAGGACCAGCGCCGTGAGCAGGCCGGTGCGGTCCTTGCCGGCGGCGCAGTGGATCACGACCGGCGCGCTGTCGGCCCGGGCGATCGTCTCGATGGCCTCGCGCAGGTTGTCGACGCCGTCCTCGGTCACCTCGAGATAGCGGTCGGCGAGGTATCTGCCCACGCCCAGGGTGTCGTTGTAGGCGGTGACGTCCCAGCGGCGCCCTTCGATGGGCAGGTTGAGGTAGTCGAGCTCGTCGGTCTCGGGGACCCGGCCGGAGTTGGCCACCTCCTCCGGATGCCGCAGGTCGATGACGGTCCGCACGCTCAGCGCCCGGAACGTCTCGATGTCTGCCCCGGTCAGCCAGCCGAGGGAGTCGGCCCGGTAGAGCCGTTTCCATCGGACGGATCGCCCATCTTTAGCGGCGTATCCGCCCACGTCACGAAAGTTGTAGATGTTGAGGAACTCAATGTGACGAAGCACCCTTCGTACTTTAACCGGTGGGCGCGGTCTCCTCTGCGGCCACATCCCCGGCCGCCGCGGCCCTCCTGTCGGCCGCCTCGCGCCGGATGAGCAGCAGCCACCCGCCGATGGCCACCCCGATGAACAGCCACCACTGCACGCCGTAGGCCAGGTTGAGGCCGCCGCCGGAGCCCACGTCGGGCGCGGGGACCGGCGCGGGCGCCGGGTCGGTCTCCGGTCGCTGCCCGGTCAGCTCCACGTAGCCGTCGAGCAGCCGGTAGGGCAACCTCTGGCCGATGGCGTCGCTGTTGATGAGCAGCACCTGGCCGGCGGGCAGGCCGGGTCGGTCGCGCAGGCCGCTCGACTCCTCGGTCTCGCTCAGGCGTAGCCGTCCGGTGATATTTACCTGACCCGTCGGTGGCGGCGGCACCTCCGGCGGCGTGTCGGCGGTCGCCCCGGCCTTCACCCAGCCGCGGTTGACGAGCACGGCCCGGCCGTCGGCGAGGGTCAGCGGGGTGAGCACGAAGTATCCCGGCCGGCCCTCCTGTGGCCTCCGTCGCACCAGCAGCCCGTGGGCGGGGTCGTAGGTGCCCGTGGCCGTCACGGTCCGGTAGCGGTCGTCCTGGTCGATCTCCTGCCCGGCCAGGCTCTCCACGGGCACCACGGGGGCGGCCAGGTTGGCGGTGACCCGGTCGGAGTTGGCCGAGCGTTCCTCGAACCGCCCGAACT
The DNA here is from genome assembly GCF_059358955.1 of Nonomuraea sp. CX421. NCBI lineage: Bacteria > Bacillati > Actinomycetota > Actinomycetes > Streptosporangiales > Streptosporangiaceae > Nonomuraea > Nonomuraea sp. CX421. The sequence continues at coordinate 168,878 of NZ_JCADBK010000014.1, forward strand.
GCCATTGCCCCAGGAAGACGAAGGCAGGGATCACCAGCAGCACGACGACGTGCAGGGCGATCCAGCGAGGTGTGAGGAGGAACCGGTACACCCTTCAAGGGTAGGCACCGGCACCCGTGCTCTCCCACACGCCTCCGCTCCTCCTGGTGCCATCGCGATCGTTATCCGGTCGAAATGGTTACCGGACCATGGTTCATCGCGTACGGTCGGAATTCGTCCCGTACGACCCCCGCGCAGGGCCTCATCCGGGATTTTCCCGCCACCCCCCCGCGAGAGGCCCTCGAAGACCCTCATGACCATGCTCGCCGCGCCCGCCGCCGGGCCCGTGTTCGCGCTGCCCAAGCTTCCGTCGCTGCTCCGGCACGCCGTGCCGAGGATCGTCGAGGGCATGATCCTGCCCGTCGCCGTCTTCTACGCCGGCCTGGTCGTCGCCGGTGTCGCAGGGGGTGTGGTGACGGCGGTGGCCTGGGTGTACGGGGGAGTGGCGTACCGGCTGGTCAGGGGCCGGGTGGTGCCGGGGTCGGTGCTGCTGGCCGCGGGCATGGTCAGCGTGCGGGCGGTGCTGGCGCTGCTGTCGGGCAGCGCGGTGCTGTTCTTCCTGCAGCCGACGCTGGGCGTCTTCTGCGCCGGCGCGGCGTTCCTGGCGACGGCGAGGGTACGCAGGCCGCTGGTGCGGCGGGTGGCGGAGGATCTGGTGCCGCTCCCCGCCCATGTCCTGGAAAGTCCGTTGATGCAGCGGTTCTTCGCCCGGCAGTCCTTCGTCTGGGGATGCGCCCAGCTCGGCAACGCCCTCCTGAGCCTCTGGCTGCTGCTCAGCCAGCCCATCCAGACCTACCTCGTCGTACGCACCTGCGCGGTGGCCGTGCTGCTGACCGCGGCCGCGCTGCTGACGCTGGCAGACTTCCGGCGCTGCCTACGCGCTCTTGAGCTCGGCGCCTGAGCCCGGCAACGGCGTCACCTCGTGCGGCCCGGCCACCTCGTGACCATCGGCGCACCGGAAGTGCTGCTCGATCGCGGCCCCGCAGTCGCGGTGGGTCAGGAGCACGGGCGGCCCCTGCTGGCCGGAGAGGTACTTGTCGCCCCAGTGCATCAGTGAGACCAGCAGGGGATAGAGGTCGCGGCCCTTCTCGGTCAGGCGGTACTCGTCGCGCTGGCGCTGACCGGGCTCGCGGTAGGGGACCTTGCGCAGCAGCCCCTCGTCGACCAGGCGCGCCAGCCGGGCGCTGAGCACCTGCCGCGGGGCACCGGTGCTGGCCTGCATGTCGGCGAACCGGCGTACGCCGCTGAACGCCTCACGCAGCACCAGGAACGTCCATTTCTCCCCGACGATGTCCAGAGTTCGCTCGATCGAGCAGTTGTCCACCCGGAAAGACACGTTCATGCTCTCTATCATACCTGAGTTCATTTGACAGACTCAGGTGTCAGGAGGAAAGCTGGGTTCGTGATTGGAACTCAGATCCGACCGGCCCGGACCGACGACGAGGACCGGATCAGGCGCTTCCTGGCCGGGCTGTCCCTGAACACGCAGACCCTGCGCTTCTTCACCGGAGTCACCAGCCCGGCCGCCAGCCTGGTGCGCGCCCTCCTGGCCGTGGACGAGCGCCGCGACGTCTTGGTCGCCACGCACGAGAGCGAGATCATCGGCCATGCCATGAGCTACCAGGGAGGTTCGGCCGACGTGGAGATCGCGGTCGTGGTGACCGACCAGTGGCAGGGTGTCGGGCTGGGGCCGCGGTTGATCGACCGGCTGCTGTTACGGGCCGCCGTGCGGGGCGCCACCACCGTCGGCATGGACGTGCTCGGCGAGAACAGGCGGGTGCTCAGGATGATCCGCCGCCAGTGGCCGGACGCCACGATGAAGGTCGTTTCCGGTTCGGTCGAGGTGACCGCTATGATCCAACGGCCCGGAGTATTTGCGGAATAAGGTTCTGGTGCCTCACCATTGACCTCGTGAAGAGTGTCAAGAACGGACGCGACGGGCGTACCCGCATCATTGAGGGCGCGCTCCGCCGATTCAGCCAGGACGGGGTGTCGGCCACCACGCTGGCCAGCCTTCGCGAGGAGAGCGGCGTCAGCGTCGGCAGCTTCTACCACCACTTCGCGAGCAAAGAACACGTCTTCGGCGTGCTCTACACCGAGATCCTCAACGCCTACCAGGCCGCCTTCCTCGCCGAGCTGGTCCAGCACGAGAGCGCGCGCGACGGCATCGAGGCGGTCGTCGCCTTCCACATGCGGTGGGCACGCGAGCATCCCGAGCGGGCCAGGCTGCTGATCAGCGAACGTCCGCCGCGCAAGAACGAGCCCGGGGGCGCCGAGGTGGCCGAGGGCCGCCGCGCGTTCTTCCGCCACGTGTCCGACTGGTGGATGCCGCGGATGAAGGCGGGCCTGCTCCGGCCCGTGCAGCCCACGATGTGCTACGTCCTGTGGCTCGGCCCCGCCCAGGAGATGTGCCGGCTCTGGTTCGCCGGGGCCTACACCCCCACCGACGAGGAGATCAAGGGGCTGGGAGAGGCGGCATGGCAGAGCCTCCGCCAGCGCGGGGAGCAATGATCCCGCCACACTCTGTGGTGTTATCGTCGCGGATGTGAAACGACCTCGGGCGCTGGTGCTGCCCGCTCTGCCGGAAAGTGCCCTCGCCCGCCTGGGCGAGGTCGCCGACCTTGCCGAGGTTCCAGCACGACCGAGCCTCGGCTTCACCGACGAGCAACTCGCCGACCTGGTCATCGCGACCGGCGCGACCGTGATCATCACCGACGGCGACGAGGTGCGCACCTCGGTGCTCTCACTACCGCTCGACGTGGTGGCCACCATCGGCGGGCCGGCCGGCGTCGATCTGGCGCTCGCCACCGAACACGGGGTGACCGTCCTGTCGGCCACCGACCGCGACTCCGAGGCGGTCGCCGAGCTGACGGTCGCGCTCATGTTCGCGGTCGTCCGCAACATCGTCACAGCCGACCGGGAGGTACGCCGGGGCCGCGTCTACCGCGGGCGGGTGCCACCGGCGCAGCGGCATCGCGGCCGGCGGCTCAGCGGCAGGACGTTCGGCGTCGTGGGCCTCGGCCGGGTCGGCAGGGCCATGCGGTGGCGCTGCGAGGGTCTCGGCATGCGGGTCATCGCCTGCGACCCCTACGTCGCGGAGGCCACCCACACCCTGCCCGCCCTGCTGGCCGAGGCCGACGTCGTCTCGCTGCACGTGCCGATGACCAGCGAGACCAGGGGCTTCTTCGGCGGCGTCGAGTTCGCCGCGATGCGGCCCGGCGCCATCTACCTCAACACCTCGCGCGGCGGGCTGCACGACCTGACCGCGCTGGTCGAGGCGCTGCGCTGGGGACAACTGGGCGGAGCCGGGCTCGACCACTTCGAGGGCGAGTGGCTCGACCCCACGCATCCGCTCACCCGGCTGTCCAACGTCGTGCTCACCCCCCGCCTCGGAGAGGCCACCGGGGAGAGTCAGGAGGAGCGGGCGGAGGCGATCGTGGAGGACATCGCGCGGCTGCTGCGCGGCGAGCGGCCCGCGTACGCCTGCGGCCCGGTCACACGCATTGCCGGATCCGCGTAGGCACCCGCCAGCGGCCCGCGTCGAGCGAGATGTCGAGCCGCAGGTCACCACGCTTCCGGCTGAGCCCCGGCACGCGCAGCCTGTCGTACACGGCGAACCGCCCGCGGTAGGGATAGCCGAAGCCGAGCTCGCCGGGCAGCACGCGGAGGTCGTCACGGTTGCCGCAGTGGGGGCAGGTCCACGACACCAGGTCCAGGCCGCGGTTGTAGTCGGAACAGGCGCGGAAATACTCGTCCGGCACGAATCGGGACTCGCAGGCCAGGCACGGGATGAGCATGGGTTCCGCTCCTCTTGCGAACGGGGGTGGGCTTCCCTAGAGATATCGCGCCCCGCTTGTCCGGCGCTTGCAGAACACTTGGGTATTTCGGTAACAGTATGAACACTGTAAGTATTGGATCAAGTGTGGCGCTCTGCGGTGAAAGGATGGACCCGTGGAACGACTGCGCGACCACCTACTGGAGACCGGCTACACGATCGACGGCGTCCGCGACCGGCTGGGCCGGATGGCGGCCTCCGCCCTGGCCCGCGAGGAGCTCGTCCCGGCCCTGCGCGCCACGGCCGACGGCGATCCGCTGGCCACGATGATCCGGCTCTGGTGGCTCGGCGTTCCCGTTCCCGCCGGGCATCTGCCGCCGGCGGTGCTGGAGTCGGGCCTGGTCGTCGGCGAGGGTGAGCGGGTCAGGGCCGAGGTGCACCTGCAGCCCTGGGAGACGGGTGGCTACCTGGTCTCCGACCGCAAGGTGCGGCCCGGTGACCCGGCCCTGCGCGCCGACCATGTCGTGGGCGCGGGCGGCGCCTCGGCCAACCTGGCCCAGCTGGTCAGCCGCCGGCCGGTCGGCCGGGCGCTCGACCTCGGCACCGGCTGCGGCGTTCAGGTGCTCGGCCTGGCGGGGCGGGCGGGCGAGATCGTGGCCACGGACGTCAACCCCCGGGCCGTCGAGCTGGCCCGGCTGAGCTGGGCCCTGTCCGGCGTCTCGGGCGTCGACGCGCGGGTGGGGTCGATGTTCGATCCGGTCGAGGACGAGCTGTTCGACCTGGTCGTCTCCAACCCTCCGTTCGTCGTCTCCCCCGGCGGGGAGCTGACCTATCGCGAAGCCGGCCGCGAGGGCGACGCCTTCTGCCGCGATCTCGTACGACGGACGCCCCGCCACCTCAACCCCGGCGGTCAGGCCCACTTCCTGGCCAACTGGCTGCACGTCGAGGCCGAGGACTGGCGCGAGCGCGTCGGCGGCTGGCTGTCCGACACCGGCTGTGACGCCTGGGTGGTGCAGCGCGACGTGCAGGACCCGGCCGAGTACGTCGAGCTGTGGCTCCGAGACGCCGCAGAGCAGGGCACCCCCGGCTACACCGAGCACTACGACCGCTGGCTGTCGTGGTTCGAGGAGCGCAAGGTCGAGGGCGTCGGCTTCGGCTGGATCACGCTGCGCAACTCCGGCACGCTCGACCCGGTGGTCCGCGTCGAGCAGCTCACCCACCAGGTCACCCTCCCGGTGGGCGACTACGTCGACGACGTGCTCGACGCCATCGCGTCCGCGCACCGCGCCACGGACCTGCCGTCCGCGTTGCTGCGCACGGCAGACGGGCTGCTCGACGAGCGGATCGGCCTGCCGGGCGCCGAGGACCCGATGCGGATCGTGCTACGCCAGACCACGGGCCTGCGCCGGATGAGGGAGGTCGGCACGGTGGAGGCCGCGCTGGCCGGCGTGTGCGACGGCGAGCTGGCGCTGGGCCCGCTGCTCAACGTGATAGCCGAGCTGGTCGGAAACGGCGAGATGCCGCATGCCGACGCCATCCGCCCGCTGATCGCCGAGGGCTACTTCCTGCTCTGACGCGCGTGACGCATACTGATGCGCCCTGATGCGCTCTGACACGCGCGGCAATCGGCTGTTGATCGGACGTTGACCCGCCAGGGGGATGCTCTGACCACGACACGGACCCGGGGGGTTCGAGGTCCGTGTCTGGTCCGGTCGGCCGTCTCTTGTGAGGCGGCTAGCCGGCACGCGGAGCATCCGGACAACCGGGCCCCCTAGCGACGCGTGCCGGTCAGGACGGCCGGCCGGGCCGAACATCCTCGGGAACCACCGGTCACGGGGGCTTCGTGACTTCCAAAGGACAGCCTTGATCAACCATGTGTGGATGACACGTCTGGACGACGAGCTGTACTCAGGACTCGACGACCTGAGCGCCGTCGAGGAGGACCTTGAGGTCCCCGGCCTCGGGGGCGCCGAGCCTGGTGAAGATCTTGAAGGCCTGCCGTAGACAGTCGGTGCTCCGCCCGGTGTCGCCGAGCCCCTTGAGCGCCTCGCCCAGCACCGTCAGCGAGAGCGCCTCGCCGTACGGATGACCGATCTCCCTGGACACGACCAACGCCTCCTCGGCGTGCCGTACGGCGTCGGTGTGGCGCTCGGCGGCGATGAACGTCTCCGCGAGGCGCGAACAGACCCGTTGCTCCCACACCCGCTGCTTGCTGGCCCGGAAGAAGGCCAGGCACTCGGCGTGGTGGTGGACCGCCTCGGTGAGGCGGCCGACCCGCGACAGCACGATGCCGAGGTGATAGCGGGCGCGGGCGGTGCCGGCTCCGCTGCCGATCTCGGTGAAGATGGCCAGCCCCTTCTCGGCGGCGGCGATCGCGTCCTCGGACCGCCCGAGGCCGAGGTGGTCGCGGGCGGAGTAGCTGAGCACGAGGGCCTCTCCGGCGGGCACGCCGTTCGCCCGGTAGAACCCCGTGGCCGACTCGAACCACGACAACGCCTCGGTGTGCCGGCGCTGCCGGCCGACGACGACGGCCAGCGCGTTCATCACCTCGCCGGTGACGACCTTCTCCTCGCGGGCCACCGACAGCTCGTGCACGATCCTGAACTGCGCCTCGGCCTCGGCCAGCCGGTTGCCCGCGAACAGCACCCTGCCGAGGACGTAGCGGGCGCGCAGCTCGCTGCCCTGGTCGTCGATGCGCTGCGCGGAGGCCAGCACGGCGCGGGTGCCGTGGCCGAACTCACGGGTGTGCGTGCCCGCCTCCAGCAGCGGCTCCATCGCCACCAGCAGGTCGCCGGCGGGCAACAACTGCTCGGACGTACGGGAGGAGCCGGCGGCCTGGTTGATCGCGGCGAACAGCGAGTCGCCCTCGGCGATCAGCCACGCGACGGCTTCCTGGACCGTGCCGAACTCACGCCCGCTGCCGACCACCACCAGATTGTCGGCGATCATGCTTCCCTCGTAAGCCAGCCGGTGCGCCGACTGGGCCGAGGCCAGGTAGAAGCCGAGCAACCGGCGCAGCGCCATCGTCCGGGCCTGCGGCCGCTCGGTCTTGTCCAGAATCCGCCGGGCGAACAGCCTGATCAGGTCGTGGAAGCGGTAGCGACCCGGCGCGGGCGCCTCCAGCAGGCTGGCGTCGACCAGCGACTCCAGCAGGTCCTCGGTCTCCAGCGGGGGCATCGCCAGCACCGCCGCCGCCGCGCCCAGCGAGATGTCGGGCCCGCTGGGCAGCGACAGCAGCCGGAACGCGCGGGCCTGGGCGGCTTCGAGCTGGCCGTAGCCGAGGGCGAAGGTGGCCTCGACGGCCAGATTGCCCACCCGCAGCTCGTCGAGGCGGCGCTGCTCGTCGGTCAGCCTGGACACCAGGGAGGCGACCGTCCACGAGGGCCGCGCGGCCAGCCTGGCCGCCACGATCCGTACGGCCAGCGGCAGGAACCCGCAGGCGGCCACCACGTCCATGGCCGCGCCGTGCTCGGCCGCCACCCGCTCGGGCCCGGCCACCGCGGCGAACAGCGACAGCGCCTCGTCCGGCTCCATCACGTCGAGGTCGATCAGCCGCGCCGACGGCAGGTCGGCCAGCTTGACCCGGCTGGTGACGATCGCCGCGCAGCCGGGCGAGCCGGGCAGCAGCGGGCTGACCTGCTCGGCGTCGCGGGCGTTGTCGAGCAGCACGAGGATGCGCCGGTCGGCCAGGATCGACCGGTACAGCGCGGACCGCTCGGCCGGCCTCTCGGGGATGACGTCGGCGGGGATGCCGAGGGCGCGCAGGAACGCCCCCAGGGCCGACTCGGGCGCGGCGGCCTCGCCGGTGTTGCCGCGCAGGTCGACGTAGAGCTGGCCATCGGGGAACAGGTCAGCGGTGGCGTGGGCCACGTGTACGGCCAGCGTGGTCTTGCCCACGCCGCCTATGCCGCAGATCGCGGCCACCGGCACGCCCTCGCTGGACGCCTGCGCCGACAGCAGCGTGCGCAGCCGCCCGACGATCTCCCTGCGCCCGGTGAAGTCGTTCACGGCGGCGGGGAGCTGCGCCGGCCTGGGCAGCTCCGGCGCCGGCTCCTCCTCCTCTTCGGGCTGCTCATGGTGCTCGGCCAGGGCCAAGGTCGGGTCGGCGGCCAGGATGCGGTGGTGGAGCTGGGTCAGCTCGGTGCCGGGCTCGATGCCCAATTCGTCGATCAGCGCCACGCGCGTCTCGGTGAAGACGTTGAGCGCGTCGCCCTGCCGGCCGCACCGGTAGTAGGCGAGCATGAGCTGGGCGCGCAGCCGTTCGCGCAAGGGGTGCTCGGCGGTCAGCGCGATCAGCTCCGACACGACGGACGCGTGATCGCCCAGCTCCAGGTCGACGTCCATGAGCGTCTCGATCACGTTGATCCGGCGCTCGGCCAGCCGGTCGCGCTGGTGCTCGGCGTAGGGGCCGACGGCCCCGGCCAGCGGCTCGCCCTCGAACAGGCTGACCGCGGCGCGCAGCGCCCTGGCGGCGTCGGTGAGCCGGCCGGACTTGCGGGACGCCTCGGCCTCGGCGACACGGCGTTCGAAGCGGGTCAGGTCGAGCGACCCGTCGGGCAGCCGCAGCGCGTAGCCCCGGCCGACGGAGGTCAGCAGCTCGGGCCGGGAGCGGGCGGGGCGGTCGGGCTCGAGCACGGTGCGCAGCCTGGAGACGTAGGTGCGGAGCGCACCCAGGGCCCTCGGCGGGGCCTCCTCGCCCCAGACGGCGTCGATCATCTCCGAGGGGGTGACCGCGCGGCCCTCGCGCATCAGCAGCATGCCGAGAATGGAACGCTGCAACGGGGTGCCCAGGTCCAGCTCCTGGTCATCACGCCACGCGCGCACAGGACCGAGCACGGCGAAGCGCAGTCCGCCTTCGATGTCCTGACCAGCCATGCCGTACTCCAAGGCAATGGAACGATTTGTTACCAAAGCATAGATCCATCCTCACGGAACAGACAGGCACCGCGTAGGTGATCGGGCCGCTGCAGGCCGGAGGACTTCTCGCGAACCTTACGCCCGTCGCACGCACTCCCACGCGCGACGACTGCCTGTCCCTAGAGTGTGCGCTCCTCAACCCCGAGGACCATCTCGGTGAGGGCACCTCCGGCGTGGTGCGGTTGAACGAGCCCTGACCCGCCGATCCGGGCGTTTATCTGCCGTTGATTGTCTGTTGACCGTTCGGTCGCAAGCTGGGGTCAATAAAAGGCATGGCCCCAGGACACGGGGGCGGTCATGCCCCTCTCATATCGGGCCCGGAAGAGCAGGCCCCGCCCTGGGTATGCGGGCGGGGCCTTCGGTGGACGTTTTTTCCTATGCGGCCCGGTTCCTACGCGGCCGGGACCAGGCCGAGCCGGAGTGACAGCCGTTCTCGGACCGTGGGCCATTCGGAGTGAAGAATCGAGTAGTACGCCGTATCTCGGACCGTGTCGTCGGCGCCCCGGCTATCCGCTCGTCGCACCCCGTCGAAGTGTGCGCCGAGGGCGTCGATGGCGGCCCGGGATCGGCTGTTGCGGACGTCAGCCTTCAGGGTGATGCGGTGGACGTTCCACGTCTCGAAGGCGTGCGAGAGCAGCAGGAACTTGCTCTCCCGGTTGACACCCGTGCCCTGGGCGGACGCGCCCAGCCAGGTGTAACCGATGTCGGCCACGGACGGGACCTCGCCCACCGCGCCCCGCGTACCAGGAGGCCAGGGCAGGGGACCCTGCCAGTACTCCAGGTGCATGAGACGGGTGGCACCGACCACGCGGTCGGTGTTCAGCCACCGGATGGCGAAGGGCATCGTGCGGCCCTCCGCCTGCTCAGCCAGGGCGGCCTCCACGTAGGAGACCATCTCGTCCCGGCCATCCGGGACCCGAGTGAAGGCATACGCGGAGCGGTCTTCACTCGCCGCGGCGACGAGCTCGTCGACCGCCGCGTGGCTGAGAGGTTCCAGGCGCACGAGGCGCCCGGACAAGGTGACAAGAGCGGGCATGAGCACATGATGAGGGCTGCTCGGGCATGGTGTGACCAGGCGCCGCCGGGCAACTTTCGCGTCGCCCGGAGAGGTGGGTGTTCGCCCAGGTCAGGCTCATGATTTCGAGGCCCGGGAGCGGCCCGCCGGGAAAGATTTCGGCTAGCCGTGACACGCGGTCGGCACGAGCGCCGGACGCCGTTCACGGGGGGCCGTGCGGCGGACCGCGGACAGCCCTTTCAGACCGGTCGAAAGGTGGTCGAGACTGGCCGCGATCCACGGCAGCCGGAGCGGGTCGGGGCTGTGCAGGGCGGCCAGGCGCTGGGCCGTCGTCTCGCCGTAGAGGAGGCTGACCGCGACCCGCACCCGTGCGGCGGCCGGGTCGTCACCGAACGCCTGACCGGGCAGCACGCCGATGCCGTGCTCGTCGAGCAGTGTCCGGGCGACGTCGGCCGAGCCGCCCAGGCGCAGGTGGCCCAGGTCGGGGTAGAGGTAGAAGCCGCCCTGCGGAGCCGGTGCCGAGGCGCCGATCTCGGCGAACCTCTCGTGCACCGCCCGCGCCACCGCGCCGTGCAGCCGGCGGCTCTGCGCGATGCGGCCGAGCAGCTCGGGCGGGTCGGTGAAGGCGTAGGTGGCGGCCTCCTGCACCGGAGCGGCCGGGGCCGACCAGATCTCGCTGGCGACCGCGAGCAGGCTCCTGCGCAGCTCGTACGCGCCGTCGGGCAGCCGGGCCACCCCGATGCGCCAGCCGCCCAGGGCCAGGCTCTTGCTCAGGCCGGTGGTGATGACCGTGCGCTCGGGCGCCAGCTCGGCCGGCGAGGCGTAGGGCAGGTCGGGGTCGTGCAGCAGGTCGCGGTAGATCTCGTCCGAGATGATGATCAGGTCGAGCTCGCGGGCGACCCGCACCAGGCGGCCGACGGTCTCGGGGGTCGCGAGCCGTCCGGTCGGGTTGTCGGGCAGCGTCACGAGCAGCGAGCTGACGGTCCGGCCCTGGGCCCGCGCGTGGAGCACCGACGAGGTCACCAGGTCGGGGTCGGGCACGCCGCCCTCACCCGCGGGCGCGGGGACCAGGATCGGGCGGGCGCCGATGAGGTCGGCCTGCGCGGCGTAGCTGACCCAGCTGGGCATCGGCAGCACGATGTCGCCGCCGATCGCCAGGAGCAGGCCGTACAGGAGGGACTTGCTGCCGGGCCCGCAGACCACGAGCTCGGGGTCGGTGGGCAGCCCGCGCCGGGTCCAGTAGCCCGCGGCCGCCGAGCGGAGGTCGGTGGCGCCCGCGACGGGGCCGTAGCCGTTGCGGCCGGAGGCGGCGACCAGCCTTTCGCGCAGCGCCGGGTGGACGGGAAGTCCTGCCTCACCGAAGGCCAGATGCAGGACCTGCTCCCCGGCGCGCCGGCGTCGGTCGATCTCCTCGTTCGCCGCCAGCGTGGCGGACAGCGTCACCGTCATGTTTGTCACGTTCCCAGGGTGGTTTGATGAAGGCATCAGCACAAGCGACCCTTGTTGTGGGTAGGCATAAGGAAGTCCGATGCTCGAATTGCGACGGTTGGCGTTGATCTGCGAGTTCGCACGTCGCGGCAGCATCGCCGCCACAGCCGAGTCGCTCGGCTACAGCCCCTCCGCCGTGTCCCAGCAACTCGTGGCCCTCGAACGTGAGACCGGCACCGCGCTCATCGACCGGACCGCGCGCAGCGCCGAGCTCACCGACGCGGGCCGCCGCCTCGTGGTGCACGCCGAGCGCATTCTGTCCATGGTCGAGGAGGCCGAGTCGGACCTCTCGGCGCACGCGGGCACCCCCAGCGGCCGGGTGGTGCTGACCGCCTTCGCCACGGCCGCCGTCGCCTTCGCGCCCGCGCTCGCCCGCTCACTGCGCCGCCACACCCAGCTGACGTTGCGGATGCGCCAGAGCAGGTCCGGGCGCGGCCTGCGCGAGGTGCAGTCGGGCGAGGTCGACATCGCGCTCGTGGACGACTGGTACGGCCGGGCCGGCCGCGGCAACGAGAGCGTGCGGGTGTTCCCGTTGCTGCGCGACCCGCTCGTGCTGGTGGTGCCGCGCAAGCACCGGCTGGCCGACCCCGAGGTGCCGCTCGACCTGCGGGAGCTGCGCGACGAGCCGTGGATGGCCACGCCCGACGGAGAGCCGTCCCGGCTGGCGGTCGACCGGCTGTTCGTGGACGTGGGCGGCACCAAGCCGACGCCCTGGGAGTTCGAGGGCCTGGGCACGATCCTGTCGCTGGTGGCCAAGGGCATCGGCATCGCCGCCGTGCCCGCGCTGGCGCTCGGGGCCGGGGTGCGCGGCCTGGCCGTGCGGCAGTTCCCGGGCGACCCGGTGGGGCGCGAGGTGCACGCCGTCGCCCGCGCCTCCAGCGTGCACCGCCCCTCGGTGTCGGTGACCCTGCGGGCCATCCACGTGGCCGCCCGCCTCATCGCCGCCGATCTGGATCCGGTACGTCTCGCGGAGCGGTAGCGTCTGCGGCTATGGCGCCGTCCTACGACATCGAGCACCTTCTGCTGTCCCGGTCCAGTGCCCGTCTGGTGGCGGGCGTCGACGAGGTGGGCCGCGGCGCCTGGGCGGGCCCGGTGACGGTCTGCGCGGTCGTCACCGACCTGTCGCCCCCGCCGGCCGGCCTGACCGACTCCAAGCAGTTGACGGCCGCCCGCCGCGAGACGCTCGCCGTCGAGATCGAGGCGTGGGCCGCCGGCATCGGCTACGGCGAGTCCACGCACGCGGAGATCGACGCGCTGGGCATGACCGCGGCCCTGCGCCGGGCCGCCCGCCGGGCGCTCGACGCGCTGCCCGTCCGGCCCGGCGCGGTGATCCTCGACGGCGGCCACGACTACATCGGCGCGCCCTGGCCGGTCCGCCTGGAGGTCAGGGGAGACGCCGCGAGCATCTCGGTGGCGGCCGCGTCGGTGCTGGCCAAGGTGCGTCGCGACGCCTACATGGCGACGATCGACTGCCCCGACTACGGCTTCGCGGACAACGCCGGCTACCCGTCGCCGACGCACCAGGAGGCGCTGGCCCGGCTCGGGCCCACCGAGCACCACCGGATGTCCTGGTCCTACCTCGACGACCTGCCGCGCTGGCGGCATCTCAAGCGCCACCGCGATCCGGCGGTGAGCGAGGGCCAGGTCAGCCTGTTCGGCTGAGTCATGCGCATCGGGATCTTCCTCGTCGTGGCGCAGTTTCCCGGGCAGCGGCCCGAGCGGGTGCTGGCCGACGCCGTCGAGCTCGTCGTGGCGGCCGAGGAGGCCGGGTTCCACGACGCGTGGATCGCCGAGCACCATTTCATGAGCTACGGCGTCTGCCCGTCGGCGACCACGCTGGCCGCCGTGGCGATCGGCCGGACGACGCGCATCGGCCTGGGCACGGCGGTGAGCGTGCTGTCCACGCGGCACCCGGTGGCGCTGGCCGAGGAGGCGGCCATGCTGCACCACCTGTCGGGCGGCAGGTTCGCGCTGGGCGTGGGCAGGGGCGGGCCGTGGGTGGACCTGGAGGTGTTCGGCACCGGTCTGGAGCGGTTCGAGCGGGGTTTCGGGGAGTCGCTGGACGTGCTGGTGCGGGCCTTGGCGGGTGATCGGGTGTCGGCGGACGGGGAGTTCTTCCGGTTCCGCGAGGTGCCGATGGTGCCCTCGGCCCGGATGCGGCCGGTCGTGGCGTGCACGTCGGCGTCGACCCTGGAGTTGGCCGCCGACCGCGGACTGCCGATGCTGCTGGGGATGCACGTCGACGACCGGGAGAAGGCCGCCGCCGTGGCCGCGTACGAGGCCCGCCGGGGAGAGCGCGAGACCGGGCACCTGGCGGCGGTGGTCGGGCACGTGGCCGACTCCACCCGGCAGGCCGTGCGGGAGCTGAAGGAGGCGATGCCGCGCTGGCTGGAGCCCGGACTGGCGGGCTACGTGACGGTGGACGGCCGGGCCAGGGCACCCCGCGATGTCGGTGAATATGTGGACTTTTTGACCCGGGTCCATCCGGTCGGGTCGGCGGATCGGTGCGTGCAGACGATCCTGCGCACCGCCGAGGCGACCGGGATCGAACACCTCGTCCTCATGGTCGAAGGGCTCGGCGACCACCGGCGCACCCTGGCGAACATCCGCCGGCTGGGCGCCGAGGTGCTGCCCGAGGTGCTGCGCGAACGGCGGTGAACCGGGCAGGACCGGGCTCGCCATCCGCACCACCGATCAGCGGTGCGGGTGCTGAACCAGGTCCCGCCCGCACCCCTGGTCAGCAGTCGACCAGCTCCGGCTTCTGGTTGAGGATCTGGGCCCTCGGGGTGACGAACTCGCGCAGGGCCTTGGTCGCCGCCGGGTCGAAGACCGCGACCCGATGGCAGTTCTGGAAGGCCAGCCGTACCCCGAAGTGGTTTTCCAGGGCGCCGCGCATCGCGTCACTGGCCAGGCAGCGCAGGAGCTGGCCGCGAGCCTCCTCCGACGGTGGCGGGACGTGGTTGTCGGCGAACTCGGCGCCGGACTGATCGCGTTGCTGGACCAGCTCGCTGATCACCGACCACGCGTAGGGCAGGGAGTCGCGGACGCAGGCGACGAACGCCGCGTCGTCGATCTCACCGGCTCTCGCCTGGTCGAGCAGATCGTTCGGAACGGTCAGCGACATGCTGTCTCCTCTCAAAAGGGGATCAACCTGACGCTATGTGGGGTCGGCGTAACGCTCCAGATGGCCGGAGGGGGACAGTCGTGTGGTCAGGGGCCGTAGACGAACTCGGAGTCGATCTGGTCGGCGAGGTCGAACCCGGCCCTGGCGTTGGCCCACGCGCGGGCGTTGCGCAGGTGGAACTCCTCGGTCTGGTGGCCGAACCTGAGCCAGTCCTTCTCCTGCGCGTCCACCTGCTTGAGCAGCATGGCCAGCGCGTCGGTGTTGGCGGGCTCGAGGTCGTCGAGCGCGAACGGCCGGCCCTGCTCCATGGCCCGCACCCCCGCGGAGTGCTCCATCCAGGTCAGCAGGTCGTCGCCCACCTGGGAGCGCAGGAACTCGACGTCGGACGGGCCGTGCACCTTGTTGCCGACCACCGCGAGCCGCACCTCGAAGTCGGCGGCGTAGTCGTGATACTGCCGGTAGACGCTCACTCCCTGCCGGGTGGGCTCGGCGACCAGGAAGGTCAGGTCGAAGCGGGTGAACAGGCCGGAGGCGAAGGAGTCGGCCCCCGCGGTCATGTCGACCACGACGTACTCGCCGGGGCCGTCGACGAGATGGTTGAGCAGCAACTCCACCGCGCCCACCTTGGAGTGGTAGCAGGCCACCCCCAGGTCCTCCTCGGCGAACGGGCCGGTGGCCATGAGCCGGGCGCCCTCGGGCGTGGTGACCGCGAACTCGCCGCCCGCCAGGTCGTCGAAGGAGAGCAGCCGCGAGCCGCGGCCGGGCGGGGTCGTCTTGACCATGGCGTCGGCCGACGGGATGCGTGGGTTGTCGCCGCGCAGGTGGTCCTTGATCTCGGTCAGGTGCGCGCCCAGCGGCTCGGGCGGCGGGTCGACGCCGAGCACCAGGGCGAGATGCTGGTTGATGTCGGCGTCGATGGCGACCACCGGCGCGCCCTGGCTCGTCACGTATCTGGTGAACAGGGCCGACATCGTGGTCTTGCCGCTGCCGCCCTTGCCGACGAACGCCACCCTCACGTCCACGCTCCATGATTATGAAAACGGTTGTCATTCTGTCGGTGGCCCATCATGCCACACTGGCCACATGGCGGACGGAGAATTGGCACAGGCCGTACGACTGCGCGAGGAGGGCGACCACGAGGCGGCCCGCGAGCTGCTGCTGGAGCTGTCCCGGCGGCGTCCGGACGACCCCGAGGTGGCCTACCAGACGGCGTGGGTGCACGACGCGCTCGGTCTGGAGGCCGAGGCCGTGCCGTTCTACCAGCGCGCCCTGGCCGGAGAGGGGCCGGCCGCCGAACACCGGCTCGGCGCCTTCACCGGGTTCGGCAGCACGCTGCGGGTGCTCGGGCGCTACGGCGAGGCGCTGGAGGTCTTCGACCGGGGCCTGACGGAGTTTCCGGACGATCCGGCGCTGCGGGTGTTCCGCGCCATGGCCCTCTACAACTCCGGGCAGGCCCGCGAGGCGGTCGGCACGCTGCTCAAGCTGCTGGCCGGCACGGAGCAGGTCGGCGGCTACCGACGGGCCGTCGAATACTACGCCGACCACCTGGACGAGACGGTCTGAGCGGCCTCAGGCGCAGGTCGCGTCGAGGGCGATGGGGGAGGAGGGGCCCCTGTTCTGGCGGGTCTGCGCGCCCGGCTGGTGGCCGGCCCGCCTGGCGAGCGCCTCGGTGACCGTGTTCCTGATCAGGCGCCAGTCGGGGTCGGCCGTGCTGATCAGCGGCGGCACGAAGCTCACGCTCCTGATCCGCGTGTCCTTCACCTCGGCCGCCAGCTCGATCAGCGGCGGCAGCAGGGCCTGCGGAAGGTCGGTGGCGATGGCCCGCTTGGTGGCCGAGGCCAACTCCTCGAAGCTGTTGAGCACGGTGATCGGGTCGGCCTGCTTGGCCACGGCGTTGAGCAGGCACTTCTGCCGCCCCATGCGCACGTAGTCGTCGCTGTCGGTGCGCGAACGGCCGTACCAGAGCGCCTCCTCGCCGGACAGCCTGCGGGTGCCGGCGGCCAGCAGTCCCTCGCGGTACTTGCCGTACACGATGGGCTCCTTGATGGTGACCTTGACGCCGCCCATCGCGTCGATGATCTCCGCGAAGCCGTGCATGTCGACCATCGCGTAGTAGTCCACTGGGATGCCGAGGATGTCGCTGATCGTGCGCTTGAGAAGGTTCGGGCCGCGATGCCCCTTCCGTACGCCCGGCACCATCTCCGGGTGGTCCTCGGCGTACTGGAAGACCTCGTTGAGCAGGCCGGGCGTGCCCGGGCCCTCGCCGGTGAAACCGTAGGGGAAGCGGTGCCTGGCGGGGCCCTCCGGCATCCGCACCTCCTCCAGGTTGCGCGGCAGGCCGAACAGGGTGGTGGCGCCGGTCGCGGTGTCCACGCTCGCCACGGTCATGCTGTCCGTACGCACTCCGGGCCGGTTCGGGGCGGCGTCGGCGCCGATGAGCAGGAAGTTGATCCGCTGGGCGCCGTTCCACGGGTCCTGCGCCAGGATCGGGGAGGCGCTGTTGCCCGCGAACAGGGTGGTGACCACCTCGCGCGACAGGTAGGCGAGCCGGGCGGCGTAGGCGGCCGGGGCCAGGATGAGCGCGCAGAGGGCGCCGGCCACCACCGTGCTCAGCACGCGGCCCACGGTGTCACCGCGCGGAGGGCGTACGAGGACGAACGACCAGATGATCACCACGGACCAGGCGAGCGCGATGAGGGCCAGCGTGATCGTGAGGACGGTGAGCCAGACCGGTTGCACGGCCAGCGACAGCAGCTTGGGCCCGAACCCGGTGACGGCGGTGATCGTGACCGCCAGCACCAGCACGTACGCCGCCATGAGCGCGAGACCGGTCCGGCGGCGCTCCGTGGCCAGATGGGCCACGCCCCACAGGAGGGCCGAGCCCACGGTCAGCGCGATGCCGGCGAGGGGGCCGAAATTGTGTTCCCTGCCTGTCATGCCTGGTCAACTCCCCGAATTCACGCGGATCACAGTCAGGCTAGGCACGGGTTCCGGTGGATATGGGTGACGAAAGGGAAGTGTCCCGCCAATTCCCGGCCAAGCGATGATTGAGATATAACGTGAACGTGAGACGAGGAAGCTACGGATTCGACGCGCCCTGGGCACTGGCAGGTCTGGTCTTCGGCGCCGTCATGCTGCTCGCGCTGAGCGTCGCCTCGTTCGTCTTCGACGTTCCGGCCGCCGGGGTGGCGTTCCTGCTGGGCGCGCTCTATACGGCGGCCAGCGCGGCGAGCTACCTCTACACGACGCGGCGCGGCAAGTTCCTCGTGTGGGCGGCCGAGCTCGACCGGCTCCGGGGCGACGAGCGGCTGCTCGACCTCGGCTGCGGGCGCGGCGCGGTGCTGACGCTCGCCGCCGAACGGCTGCCCGAGGGCCGGGCCACCGGCGTCGACCTGTGGCGATCGGCCGACCAGTCGGGCAACGACGAGAGCGTCACCAAGGCCAACGCCGAGGCCGAGGGCGTCTCGGTCGAGCTGTTCACCGGCGACATGCGCGAGCTGGTCTTCGCGGACGAGTCGTTCGACGTGGTGGTGTCGGCCCTGGCCCTGCACAACATCTCCGACGCCCAGGGGCGCGAGCGGGCCGTGCGGGAGGCGCACCGCGTGCTGCGGCCGGGTGGCCTGATGCTGATCGCCGACTTCCAGCACACGCCCGCGTACGAGGACACGCTGCGCGCGCTCGGCGTGGTCGACGTGCGCAGACGGGATCTCGGCCGGCGCTACTGGTACGGCGGCCCCTGGTTCAGGACCTGGATGCTGGAGGCTCGTAAGCCCGCCTGACGTTTGCCCGCCGCGCTCCGGGTATCGGGTTGCTCCCATGAGCGACGTGGAGACCGGCACCGTCACCACGAAGGTGCCGGCGCGGCTGGACCGGCTACCGTGGTCACGCTGGCACTGGATGATCGTCATCGGGCTCGGCACCGTCTGGATCCTCGACGGGCTCGAAGTCACCATCGTCGGCAACCTGTCGGCCCAGCTCGCCAAGCCGGGCAGCGGCCTGGACATCACGCAGGCGCAGGTCGCGGGCATGGCCGCGGCGCTCTACGTCGCCGGAGCGTGCTCGGGGGCGCTGTTCTTCGGCTGGCTGACCGACAGGTTCGGCCGCAAGAAGCTGTTCATCATCACGCTCGTCGTCTACCTCGTCGCCACGCTGATGACCGCGCTGTCGTTCAGCGTGTGGTGGTTCTTCCTGTTCAGGTTCCTCACCGGGTTCGGCATCGGCGGCGAGTACGCGGCCATCAACTCGGCCATCGACGAGCTGATCCCCAGCCGGCACCGCGGCCGGATCGACATCCTGATCAACGGCAGCTACTGGCTCGGCGCGGCGGGCGGCGCGCTGCTGACCGTCCCGCTGCTGAACGACCTGCCGATCAACATCGGCTGGCGCGTCGCCTTCGGCCTGGGCGTGGTGCTGGGCCTGGCCATCCTGCTCGTCCGGCGGCACGTGCCGGAAAGTCCACGCTGGCTGTTCATCCACGGGCGGGACGACGAGGCCGAGGAGATCGTCAGCGGCATCGAGAAGCAGATCGACGGCGACCTGCCGGAGCCGCGCGCCTCGATGACCATCCACCAGCGCAAGTCGATCGGCTTCATCCGCATCGCGCACACGATGGTCGCGCTCTACCCCAAGCGCACGATCCTCGGCCTGTCGCTCTTCATCGGGCAGGCGTTCCTCTACAACGCGATCACCTTCGGCTACGCCCAGATCCTGTCGACGTTCTTCAACATCGACACCTACACCGGCTACTACTTCGCGGTCATCGCCATCGGCAACTTCCTCGGCCCGCTGCTGCTCGGGCCGCTGTTCGACACGGTCGGCAGGGTGCCGATGATCTCGGCCACCTACATCGGCTCAGGGGTGCTGCTGCTCGGCACGGCCTGGCTGTTCAGCCAGGGCATGCTCACCGCCGTCACGCTGACCGCCTGCTGGTGCGCGGTGCTCTTCGTCGCCTCGGCGGGGGCCAGCTCCGCCTACCTGACCGTCAGCGAGATCTTCCCGATGGAGACGCGGGCGATGGCCATCGCGTTCTTCTTCGCGATCGGCACCGCGGCGGGCGGCATCGCCGGGCCGCTGATCTTCTCCGAACTGGTCTCGACCGGCGTGCCCGCCGACACGGCGCTGGCGTTCTCGATCGGCGCCCTGCTCATGATCGCGGCCGGGCTGGTCGAGCTCTTCCTCGGCGTCAGGGCCGAACGCAAGGGCCTGGAGGAGATCGCCGCCCCCCTCTCCACGGCCGAACGGCCCGCATAAGGTGCTCGACGGGGTCGTGCCCGGCGTCGAGCCCCGCGGTCGACCGGCGTCAGGGTTGCCACGCGGCGAGCAGGTCCTCCGGCCCCCACTGCTGGTCGAGGGGCAGGCCGGACTGGAACCCTGCTTTGGAGACGGCGATCTGCGGCGTGTCCGGAGTCGTGCCGGGCACGGAGCCCGCCCCTCTCACCAGTTCGTCGTAGTCGTGCCGGTTGAACACCCGGTCGTCGAGCCACTTGATCGACCCGATGAAGTGCACGTGCTTCGCCACCGGGCCGCGGTCGGCGCCGACGAGATCGATCTCCGGATTGTTCTGCCGGTTCCACCAGCCGCCGATCTCCTCGGTGTCCGGCCAGCTGTCGTCGGGTAGAGCCCTGGCCAGCGACTCCCGGACGATCGGTTCGACCGCACGTCCGCGCCAGGCGCTCCAGGAACGCTCGATGCGGCGCAGTGCCAGATCCGGGCGTCCGCGTTCGCTGTCGGCGAGCGCGCGCCGCAGGAAGGCCAGCCAGAAGCGAAGGTAGGGATCGGCTATCCGGTAGCGCTTGTTCTTGGTGTCGGACGCCGTCGAGAGCGGGAGGTCGGTGGCGACGACCCGCTTCGCGGCCAGGTTGGCGAGGATCGGGGCGAGGGTGCCGGAGGGAAGCGGGGTGCCGCCCCCCGACCGGGCGGCGATGTTGGCGAACGTGCGCTCGCCCGTGCCCACGGCCTCCAGCACTGTGCGGGTGTGCGCGCCGAGGGGGAACTCACCGAGCAGCGACAGCTCTCCCGAGGCCAGAAGGGGGGACAGGGGGGAGTCAAGGCTCCGCCGCAGGAAGTCGAGACGGGACATCCCGGGCTCCCACGATCGGACGATCTCGGGGATTCCACCGGTGAGCAGGAGGGCGTCGATGGCGTCAGCCGCCGACGATCGAGTCATGTCGGCCACCTCGGCGAGGTTCAGCGGCCGGATGGTCATGTTCGCCGCCCGCCCGAAGAACGGTCGCCCGTACTGCTGCAGGGCTTCCATCATGGTGAGATCGCTGCCGACGAGGATCACCAGGATCGGCTTGACGGACAGGAATCTGTCCCAGACGGTCTGGAGGGCGCCCTCGAACTCGTGGTCCTGCTCGACCAGCCAGGGGATCTCGTCCAGGACGACCACGCATGGCGCGTCTCCCACCGCCGTGGCCAGCGACCTCAGCGCGTGATTCCAGTCCTGGGGGGCGACGTCACGTACGAGATCGGCTTGGGGAAGCCCGGCGCACACGGCCGCCTCGATGAGGTCACGCCGCTCGGCCGCGGCGGCACGGCCGCGTGAGGCCTGGAAGATGACATACGGAACACCCGAACGGTCGCAGAACTCCTGAACCAGGCGCGACTTTCCGACCCTGCGTCGCCCGGTCATGATCAATGCCCGCCCGCGGGTCGTGAACGTGCCGGACACCACCTGCCGTAGCTGCTCGTCCAGCATGCGGAGATCGCGTACGCGACCTGTGAATGCGGCCACCATCCCGGCTCCAATGTAAGACGGCATCTAAGTAAGACATCATCTTACTTAGATTGATTCGACTTAGCTCCCGCCGATGGAGCGGAGGATGCTTGCTCGGTCCGCGTTCTTGGCAGAGTGCCCACCGCATCGGCGGCAGATTGACCACGTGACCTCCGGCAGACTGACCACAGATGGGCCGGCAGACGGACGACACACCCCATGTGAGCCGGCGTAATGTCTGAAACATGATCGACCGGCGACGGTGCGAAGGGATGACTTCCGAGGGTTCGAAGGCGCTTCCGCCGGCGGCGCTGTGGCGGCTGGAGGCGTGACGGGGCCGATGGTCAGGGGGTGAGCGCGGTTTCGAAGGCGGCGATGGCCGCTCTGACCGCCGGGTGGTCGCCGTACCCTCGGCGGAAGGCCGCCAGGGTGCGGCGGCTCAGCGGCAGCTCGGTGAGGGTGACGCCGGGTGGCGGAGAGAGGGCGGCCAGGCGGGGCACGAGGGCGACGCCCTGGCCGGCGGCGGCGAAGGCGAGCACGGTGTCGAAGTCGTCGACGTGGTGGCGGACGCGAGGCTCGAAGCCGGCCGCCTGACAGGCCCGGATGGCCATGGTGTGGCAGAGCGTGCCGGGCTTGTTGGTGATCCACGGGTCGTCGCGGGCGGCGGCGAGCGAGGGGCGGTCGGTCAAGTACATGGGCTCGCTGAACAAGGGCTCGGTCTCCATGGACAGGTCGGTCACCGGAGGGACGAAGTCGTACTCATGCACGAGGGCGACGTCCAGCTCGCCCGCCCGGAGCGCGGCGGAGACGTCGGCCGGATCGATCTCCGAGACCATCGGCTCCAGGGCCGGATGCGCGCTGGACAGGGCGGAGAGGGCAGGGGGCAGCAGGACGCGGGCCGCCGTGGGGAACGCGCCGATCCGCAGCGGCCCCGACGGGCCGCCGCGCACCGCGGCGAGCGCGGCCGAGGCGCGTTCGAGCTGTTCGAGCACGGCCTGGGCGTGCTCGACCAGCAGGTGACCGGCGGGCGTCAGCGCGACGGTGCGGCCGGTACGTTCCAGCAGCGGCACCCCAGCCTCCCGCTCCAGGGCGCTGAGCTGCTGTGACACCGCGGACGGCGTGAACCTCGCGGCCTCGGCGACGGCGGCGATCGTGCCGCGCCGGGCGAGTTCGCGGAGCAGGTGGAGCTTGCGAGGGTCGAGCATCAGCCCAGCTTAAGCTCGACCGAAGAAATCCGCGCTGGACCTAACGGGTGCTCCCGCGTCAGGCTCGGAGCATGCTGAGAGGAATCCACGTACCCCTGATCACTCCGTTCGACGTCACCGGCGAGGTCGCGTTCGACGCGATCGAGAAGCTGGCCGGGCGCGTGCTCGACGAGGGCGCCTCCGGGCTGGTCGCGCTCGGCACCACCGGGGAGGTCGCGGCACTGACGCCGGACGAGCGGGCGCGGGTGATCGAGGTGTGCACGCGGATCTGCGGAGAGCGTGGGGTGCCGCTGACCGTGGGGCTCACGGGCAACGACACGCGTTCGACGGCCGAATCGCTCAAGGCCCTGCCGCCGGGGGTCGCCGCCGCGCTGGTGACGGTGCCGTACTTCCTGCGGCCGTCGGAGCGGGGGGTGGTCGCGCACTTCGAGGCGCTGGCTGAAGAGACGCCGGTGCCGCTGGTGATCTATCACATTCCCTACCGGACCGGGCAGGCCGTGAGCGCGGCCACGCTGCGTCATCTCGGCGGGCATCCGATGATCGCCGGGGTGAAGTACGCGACGGGCGGGATCGACCAGGACGCGGTCGACCTGCTGGGCGACCTGCCCGAGGGGCTGGCGGTGCTGGGCGGGGACGACGCGTTCATCTCGCCGCTGCTCGCGCTGGGCGCCTCCGGCGGGATCCTGGCCTCGGCGCATCTGTTCACCGGCCGGTTCGCCGAACTGGTCGACGCCTGGCAGGCGGGCGACGTGGTCCGGGCCCGGGAGCTGGGACACCGGCTGGCCAGGGTGTCGACGGCGCTGTTCGCCGAGCCGAACCCGACCGTGATCAAGGGCGTGCTGCACGCCCGGGGGCTGATCCCGACCCCGGACGTGCGGCTGCCGCTGCTGCCCGCGAGCGAGCGGGCCGTGTCACAGGCCGACCTGGTGGCGGCACATTCAGGCCTGTGATCCCCGTGGCAGGCTCATGACACCCGCTTGGAGCGGCCGGTGTTCGATTCCGCGTGCGCGGCTCGGGTGCGAGAGACGACGAGGACGACGGCCGCCGTGGCGGCCAGGGCGGCGCTGACCCACGCGGCGTGCCGGTAGTCACGCGTCGTCTCCGTGGCGATCCCGGCGAGCAGCGGTCCCAGGAAAGCGCCCGCGTTCAGCGCGACCGTGGCGAACGACCCGCTCAGTGATGGGGCGCGGGACGCGACGAACATGACGCGATGGACGAGCATCGATCCGATGCCGAACGACAACCCGCCCTGGATGACCGTCACGATGAACAACGGGACCGGGTGGGTGCTGGTCGCGGCCAGCACCGCCCATCCGGCGGGCAGGACGCACAGCGTGATGACCAGACCACGCCGCAGTCGTCCGTCGCCGATCCGACCGGCCGTGGTGACCCCGATGAACGCGCCCACGCCGAACGCGGCGAGCAGCCCGGGAATCGCGCCGCCGGGCAGCTGGGTGACGGACGTCGCGATGACGGCGAGGTAGGCGAACGTCGCGAAGGTCGCCCCGTTGACCAGGGCCGCGAGTGTCAGTGCCAGGCGTACGGGACCCGACCGTAGTTCTCCCGCCTCCTGCCTGATCGAGACGTCGTGATGACGGGCCGCGGCGGCGGGCGCCGACCGGAAGACGAGCGCCAGCGCGGGCAGGCACAGCGCGGCGACCGCCCAGAACGCCGACCGCCAGCCGGACCAGTCGCCGAGCGCCGCGCCCGCGGGCACGCCGGCGACGCACGACAGCGTCACCCCGGCCAGCAGGGTCGCGGTGGCTCGGGCGTGCTTCGCCGGCGGTGTCAGCGCCGTCGCTACGGACATCGCGACCGCGAGGAAACCGGCGTTGACGATCGCGGCGACGATGCGGGTGCCGAACAGCACCGGGAAGCTCGCCGTGACCGCGCCGATCACGTGCACGACGACGAACGCGGCCAGGAAACCCGCCAACGCTCGGCGACGTGGCCAGCGGGCGCTCACGGCGGCCATGACCGGCGCTCCGGCGATCATCCCGACGGCGTACGCGGAGGTCAGGCTCGCGGCGGCTCCCACCGACACGGACAGGTCGTGCGCGATGCCGGGGACGAGCCCGGCCAGCATGAACTCGGAGGTGCCCTGCGCGAAAACGGCAAGGCTGAGGACATAGACGAACAGGGGCAAGGGGTCGACTCCAGCGCTGAGGTACGCGGGCAGGGACATCCGCGCGCCGGGGCCTCGACCTGTCGCCAAGCGAGCACCGGGGCCAAGCGAGCACCGGAACCCGAAGCGAAAGCTGGGCCGAGCGAGCCCCGGGACCAAGCGAGCACCCGGACCCAGCGAGAGCCGGACCCAGAAGCAGACGCGCGGGACGCGTGTCCGGTCACTGGAAGCGAGATCGACCGAGAACCGACGAGTCACCGGTCAGGAGACCGATCCAATGGGTCACTGGTCGGAGACCGACGGGTCACCGGTCAGGAGACCGATGGGTTGTCCGTCAGAGAGCGACTCGCCGCCGGGCGACCGGCGGCTCGGCTCTGTCTGATTCGGGGCTCGTCACCCGAGGCACCCTACTCACGGCCCTTCCGACGATCAACCGGATTACGGTCCCGCCTCCCTAGGTCTCCCTGATGGCCGAGCCGACGTCGCGCACCTGGTCGGCGAGCAGGCCGAGGGCGCCGACCGCTCTGCTCATCGGGTCGTCCTCGGCGCCGCCCAGGGCCTTGGCGCGCAGGTAGGCGGCCTTGACGGCCGACCAGCGGGCCGCTTGCTCGGACGTCAGCCGGCCGCGCAACTCGGCGAGCTTGAGCAGGTTGGACTCCGCGTCCGCGGTCAGGGTCTGCGCCTCTCCGAGGTAGTGGTCGTCGATCACCGCCTCCAGCTCCTCGTCGTTCATGGCGGGGACGATGCGCTCGGCCAGCTTGTTCATGTTCCGGTACGAGCCCTGCAGCCGGTACGGCGGCTCGGTGCGCGAGGCGTCGGACTGGGCGGCCGAGGCGATGTAGGCCTGGTTGTTGGCCAGGACCACCTCCTGGACGCGCACCAGTTTGCGCAGCACGCTGAGCACCTGGTCCAGCTCGGTCCTGGCGAAAGGGTGCTGCAGTTGGTCCGGTTTGACCGTCTGGTCGCCCTTCGCCAGCCGTACCAGGAGTTCGACGTCGGTGCGGGGGCGGGCGGACAGGGGGGCGAGGACGGGGTTGGAGGTCAGCGCGTTGTCGATGTAGCTGAGCGCGAACAGCTCGTCCCGGCCGGAGAGGACGTCGCCCAGGTTCCACACGTCGGCGCGGTTGGCCAGCATGTCGGGGATGCGGAAACGCCGGCCGGACTCGGTGTACGGGTTGCCCGCCATGCACACCGCGAACCTCTTGCCGCGCAGGTCGTAGGTGCGGGTACGGCCGTTCCAGACGCCCTCGATCCGGCGCTGGGCGTCACACAGGGAGATGAACTTCTGCAGCAGCTCGGGTGAGGTGTGCTGGATGTCGTCGAGGTACAGCAGGGTGTTGTTGCCCGTCTCCAGCGCGAACGAGATCTTCTCGACCTCCTGCCGGGCCGTCGCGTCCGGCGCCTCGGCGGGGTCCAGCGAGGTCACCCCGTGGCCCAGCGCCGGGCCGTTGACCTTGACGAAGACCAGGCCGAGGCGGCTGGCGACGTATTCCATCAGGGTCGTCTTGCCGTAGCCGGGCGGAGAGATGAGCAGCAGGAGCCCCATCTGGTCGGTGCGCCTGCCCTCACCGGCCGCCCCGAGCTGCTTGGCCAGGTTGTCGCCGATCAACGGCAGGTACACCTCGTCGAGCAGCCGGTTGCGCACGAACGCGCTCATGACCTTCGGCTTGTACTCCTCCAGCCGGAGCCGCGCGCGTTCGGCGTCGACCAGCCGGTTGCGGCGCCGCTGGTAGTCGCGGTACGCAGGGACCCGCTCGGAGCGGAAGCGGCGCGTCCGGGCCAGCAGCTCGTCGAGGCGCAGCTCCAGCTTGCGGCCGGCGATGCGGGGATGGCTGCCGAGCAGCCCGTCCACGGTGGCGGCGACGGTGGCGCTGGAGTCGTGCCGGGGCAGGTCACAGAGCTGTACGGCGAGCGCCTCGGGCAGGTCGGGGCCCTGGTCGTGGGCACTCAGCCAGGCGTGGGCGAGCTGGACGCGTTCCTTGAGCGGCAGTGCTTTGAGGTCGTCCTCCAACTCCCGGACCTTGGCCGGGCCGAGAGCCTGGCGGAAGCGGTCGAGCAGGGTCCGCGCGGCCTTGCTGGTGACGAAACCGGCCGGGGCGCAGGCCAGCTCCTCCACCAGGTACTCGCCGGCCAGCGCCGCCGTGCTCGCCGCGCCGGCCTCGGTCGCGGCCGGTGCCGCCGATGCGGCGGTGGGCGGGGTTGGGGCCATCGGTCCGAGTTCGGTGAGGAAGGAGCCGATCAGGGCGCCGAGTTCGTCCGACAGGGCGGTGACGGCGGCGGAGCCGAAGACCGTGCGGGCTCTGACCAGCGACGTCGCCCGGATGGTGAATGTTGCACGTGAAACCTCGTCCACACCGAAGGTCCAGAAGAGCTGGGCCGCGGCCCGCGCGTCCGGTAGGTAGCGGAGCAGCCCTGCTCCGTCGCGCAGGCGGACGAGGGTGTCCAGGATGGCGGCGGCGTCGTGGTCGTGGACGCCCCGCTCGTAGCCCTCGTCGTAGCGTTCCTCGGCCGCCCCGCGTACGAGATCGCCCATGGGAGCGCCCGGGGTGACCCGGTCCAGGAGGGCGGCCGCGAGGTGCTCGGCGCGGTAGACCTCGGGGGTCTCCGAGACGAGCAGCTGATCCCAGAAGGGGCGGGTGTCGGCGAAGGAGCCGGGGACGGGCGCGCGATAGTCGGTGCCCGTGATGGCGAACCGCATCTCGGCCGGCTCGCCATCACGGCCGGCGTGGGGCACCAGCGTGAGGTCGATGGGCTGGGTGTTGACCGCGAAGCGGTGCCGGCCGAGCCGGATGGTCTCGCCGCCGTCGCTGAAGAGGTCGAGCCGGTCCCGCAGGGCGCGCCCGGCCTCCTGCCGCGCGGCCTTGAGCCGGCCTTCCAGCTCCCCCGCCCGTACGGCGTCGCCGAGCCCGCGCAACTCGGCGGCCACCGACCGGAGCTTGGCCGGCATGGGGTCGGCGGCGAAGTAGGTGTTGACCTCGTCCAGCGAGCCGAGCGACGAGAGCCGCCGCGTGACGCCGGCCAGGATGCGCTCGGCCGAGGTGAAGATCCGGTCGGCGCGGCGGGCGAGCGCGTCGAGCTGGCTCTGCTTGCGCGCCGAGAACGCCTCGTAGGCGTCGTCCCGCTTGTCCGCGAGCTGGGCGGCGAAGTCGTCGAACTCGCCGAACCGCGACTCCAGGGTCTCCACCTGGAGCATCAGCCGGCCGAGCTGTTCGTCGCACTTGTCGGGAGTGTCGGCCACCGCGAGCGCCCCCGCGATGGCCTGTCCGAGCAGCGCGAACTCGGCGGCGAACGCCGCGCGTCCTTCCGCGCCGAGCAGCTCCCGCCGCCGCGCGTCCAGCACGGCCCGCGCCCGGTTGATCCCGCCGAGCACCTCGGCGATGCGGCCCAGGATCGCGGTGCGGACGGTGGCGTCGGCGATCTCCAGCGAGCCGACGACCTCGGTGACCACCTCCAGGCCCTCGGACTGCGTGGCGAGGCGATCGGACAGGGGAACGGCCTCGGCCGCCGTGGTGATGACGGCGGCCTCCTCGGCCAGCCGCTCGACGGCCGCGTGGTAGCCGGTGAACGCGTCGGGGCCGGACAGGAAGCCGACGGCCCGGCCGCCGGCCGCGGCCAGCTCCTCGGTCAGGGTGTCGTGGAGCGCGTCGAGCCGGGTCAGGTCGATGTGCCGGACCTCGCGCAGCGTCACCAGGTGGCCCTGCGCCCGGCGCAACGTGGCCAGCAGCGTCACCCAGGCGTCGGCGGTGGCCGGTGAGTCGCCTCTGGCCTGCCGTACCAGCTGGGTGATCTCGTCCGTGGCGGTGGCCAGCTCGCGCTCGGCTCGGCGGGTGAGCTCCTCGACGTGTTCGTACTCGTCCAGGACCTGCTCGGCGGTGGCGCGTACCCCTGAGAGGGGGCTCTGCAGGCCGTGCTCGCCGAGCCAGTGGTAGTGGTCGGAGGCGCGCGTGCAGGCGGCGATCAGCGCCTCGAAGGTGGCGGCCGACGGCGCCATCTCCTCGACCATCCGCGCCACGGACAGGCAGTCGGAGATGCCGCGCACCAGCTCGGCGTTGCCGATGCGCTCCAGCGGGCCGGTGCCGGTGGGCTGCGCGGCGGCGTAGGTGTCGGAGACGTACGGCGTCTGCCAGATCTGCATCGGGTGGACCCGGGTGGGCTCCTCGGAGGTGGCCCGGAAGACCACCATCGTGCCGTCGTCGAACAGCGAGTAGCCGTGGCAGACGATGGGGTTGGCCACCTCCTTCCTGATCACGTTGTACGGCAGCAGCAGCGAGCGGCCGTCGCCCCGGGCGTGGAAGACGTACAGCACGTCCTCGCCGTTGGGGGAGCGGACCACGCGCTCGAACTCCAGGTCGGTCACGTCCGTGTCGAACGTCTTGCCGACGCCGGTGTCCAGGTAGTAGCCGCCGGGGAAGATCAGACCCTGGTCCTCGGGCAGCCGCTGGCAGGCCTGGCCGAGGCCGTCGATCCTGGTCACGGCCTTGGTGCGGGTGTTGAAGACCAGGTGGCGCCAGTCGGTCTCCTTGTACGGCCGGATCCGGAGCAGGATGAGCGGACCGACCCTGGCGTGCTCGACGTCGGCGTCGGCCAGGCTCTGCAGGGGTTCGGTGACGGGCTCGGAGTAGACGCCCTGCCCGGTCTCGGTGTTGTTCTCGATCTTGATCGTGAGGTCGCCGTTGATCGTCTCGACGAACACCTCGTCCTCGATCGAGATGTGGGGGTGGCGGCCCGGTACGTGGTCGTCGCGGGTGGTGGGGGTCCACTCGAAGTCGTGGGAGGGCGGGAAGACGTGGTCACGTTCCCCGCGGTTGTCCTGATATTTCGCGACTCCTTGGGTGTTGACCGTCCACCGGAGGACCCGCGTGTCCGCCGGCCCGGTCTGGAAGACGGCCAGCAGCTTGCCCTCGACCCGCCTGAGCTGCTTGAGCCTGGACTCCTTGTAGTAGCGGTAGAGCTCGGCGAAGTCCTTGCGGAAGGCGGGGTCCTCCAGCGCGGGCAGGCGCTCGGCGTCGAACCTGAACGCGTCGCCGTCCCTGGTGAAGCGGTGCACGGAGAAGACGTCGGCCACCGTGGTCTCGGGCTTCAGG
This sequence comes from Nonomuraea sp. CX421, assembly GCF_059358955.1. NCBI lineage: Bacteria > Bacillati > Actinomycetota > Actinomycetes > Streptosporangiales > Streptosporangiaceae > Nonomuraea > Nonomuraea sp. CX421. The sequence goes on from NZ_JCADBK010000014.1 coordinate 198,368, forward strand.
CCGATGAAGACGTTGTAGCCGAAGAGCATGACGTCGCCCAGGGAGACGATGTCCCTGGGGACGCAGTTGTTCTCCGTGCGGATGCGCTCGGTGCCGACCAGGCGCAGCTCGGTGCCGCCGAACACGTCCAGCCGCCGGGCGTTGACCGTCTCGGCGGCCCGGGCGAGGGCCTTGGCCTGGGCTTCGAGCCGCGTCCTCAGCACCTCGTAGGTCCCGGCCGAGAGCTCCGGCGTGTCCGGGCCAGAGCCGCCGGGCGCGCTTCCCGCCGGGTCCCGCGGGGCCGGCGCGCTCAAGCCCGACTCCGGGACGCGTGGCGAGCGGTCATCGTCACACCCTGGCCGCGGCGAGGGCGGCCACCGGGGAGTCCGCCACCCCGAGGCGGCGGGCCGTCTCCAGCAGCTCGCCGAACGCCGGCGAGTCGGGGCCGCCGCTCTGCATGAGCCGCATGAGCAGCGCCGACACGGTGAGGTTCTTCAGGTCCTCGGTGCTCACCCCGCCCACCAGCGCGGACAGGTCCGACGCCAGACTCGCCGTCCCGTTGAGGTACGGCGCCGCCAGCGCGCCGGCGACCTCCGAGTGCTCCACGAACCCGTCCACCGCCTTGCCCGCGGTGATCGAGCCCACCACCTTGTCGAAGAACATCGTGTCGCCGCCCACGATGTCGATGTTGGCCTTGGCCAGCCCCGCCGCCAGCACGCTGGCCTGCGACTCGGCCACCTGCCGGGTGACGTCGATCTGCCGGAGCCGTACCTCGGTGTCGGCCTCCAGCCGCAGGCGGTACTCCTCGTGCGCCCTGCTCGCCTCGTCCAGCGCGGCCATCGCGGCGGCCTTCTCGGTCAGCCCCTCCGCCTCGGCCTTGAGCTTCTCGCCGACCGCCGCCGCCGAGGCCAGCGCCATCGCCTGCTCGCCCTCCGCGCGCGCCTTGAGGCGGTCGCCGTCGACCAGGGCCATCGACCGGGCGCCCTCGGCCTCGGCGCGCAGCTTCTCGCTCAGCACCAGCGCCTCCGCGCGGCCGATCTTCTCGATCGCCTCCGCGTCGCGCTCCCGCACCTGCACCTCGGCCAGCCCGGCCGCCGCCGCCTCGGCCTGTACGCCCTCGGCCAGCCGGATCTTGGCCCGGGTCTCCAGCTCGGCGGCCTGCTGCCGGGCCTCGGCCAGCACCAGCTCCTCGCGGGCCTTGAACTTGGACGCCGCCTCGGCCGCCTCGGCCGCCTTGATGTCCTTGACCAGGTTCTCCTGGGCCTCGGCCTCGGCCGCGATGATCACGGTCTGGCGGACCCGCTCGGCCTCCTCGACCGCGCGCAGCCGCTTGATGCTCTCCTCCTGCTCGGCCACCGTCCGGTCGACGGCGATGCGCTCGCGCACGACCTCGGCGATCGACCGCTTCTCGGTCTCGACCTCCTTGTCCTTGGCGATGCGCGACAGCTCGGTCTCGCGCTCACGGGCGATGACCTCGAGCAGGCGGTCCTTCTCGATGCGCTCGCTCTCGATGGCGATCACGCGCTCGCGGTTCTTCTCCGCGACGGCCACCTCGCGGGCCCGGTTCTCGTGCTGCACGCCGAGTTGCTCGTCGGTCTTGATGTTGGCGGTCTGCGCCTTCAGCCGCTCCTCGGCCTGCACGCGGGCGGTCTCCGCCTCCTCGCGGGCCTTCATGGTCTCGATCTCGCGCTTCTGCTTGATCTCGGCGTCGGCCTGGCGGCGTTGCAGCTCCAGGATGGCCTCGCGGGCATCGACGTTCTGGCGGGTGATCTCCTTCTCTTCGCTGCGCTGGAACTCGTTGGTGCGGACGTGCTCGATCGCGGTCAGCTCGGTGATCTTGCGAATGCCCTGGGCGTCCAGGATGTTGCTCTTGTCCAGCGCGTGCAGCGAGGTCTGCTCCAGGTAGTCGATGGCCGCGTCCTCCAGGCTGTAGCCGTTGAGGTCGGTGCCGATCAGCCGGATGATCTGGTCGCGGAACTCGTCGCGCTTGGTGTAGAGGTCGACGAAGTCGAGCTGCTTGCCGGCGGTCTTGAGCGCCTCGGAGAACTTCGCGCTGAACAGCTCCTGCAGCGTCGTCTCGTCACTCGCCCGTACGGTGCCGATGGCCTGGGCCACCTTGATCACGTCCTCGGCGGTCTTGTTGACCCGCACGAAGAACGTGATCTTGATGTCGGCCCGGATGTTGTCGCGGCAGATCAGCCCCTCGCGACCGGTCCGCCCGATCTCGATGGTCTTGACGGAGATGTCCATGATCTCGGCCCGGTGGACGACCGGGAGCACGACGGCTCCGGTGAACGTCACGTCGACCTTGTTGACCTTGGAGATGATCAGCGCCTTGCCCTGTTCGACCTTGCGGAAAAGGCGGCTGACGAGAATGAGCAGCCCTATGACGATGACCAGGACGACTGCCAGGAATACGCCGAGGCCGGTCGAGATGACATCCATCAGTGCTCCTTTTCGTAGGGCATGACCCAGAAGAATTCGCCGTCCGCGTCGTACTCGAAGATCAGCGCGTCGTCGCCGCGGGCGAGGCGGTCCGTGCCGGTGGTCCGCACCTGGACGACGGCCGTCGAGCCGTCGGCGGCGGTGACCTCGGCCTGGCCGAAGTCGGAGGTCGCCTGGCCGGTGCGGATCACGCACATCTGGCCGACGAAGTCGCCACGGGAGTGCGTGCGTGGTTCGGGGACCAGTCGCCGCAGGGTGGTCAGCGCGGCTCGGACGCACGCCCACGCGCCGGCCGCCGCGACGACCGGCACGACCGTCAGCGCGGGACCGCTCACCAACTGGCCGCCGATCAGGCTGAGCAGCCAGGCCAGCGCGACCAGCAGGGAGATCGTGACGCCGGCCGGGACGCCGCCCAGCCCCAGCCAGGCGGCGTCGGCCTCGTCGAAATCGAGCAGGCCGACGATGACGACGACCCAGTAAGCGACGACCACGACGAACAGGAAGCTGAAAATGACAGTCGGAAAGCCCAGTACGACGTCCAAGAACTCGCTCATCAAGCCCCGTTTGCCCCGTCCCCCGCGATGTCTTGACGGACTATATCTAGATAAAGGCGGAGTAAAGGGAAAAGTTCCCGAACCGGTGAATTACGAAGTTGATGCAGCTCCGGCCGGTTGACCTCAACCATGGTTGAGGCAACAGGCTGACCCTCATGAGCGGAAATATCATGAGAGCGGCGGCCTTCGCCACCTTCGGTGGGCCTGAGGTGCTTCAGGTGATGGAGCTGCCGGCGCCGCAGGCGGGGCCCGGTCAGGTCCGGGTACGGGTCAGGGCCGCCGGAGTGCAGCCGTACGACGCGGCGGTGCGCGCGGGCTGGACCCCGCCCGGCGTCACCGGCGACCTGCCGCGCATCCCCGGCAACGAGTTCGCGGGCGTGGTGGACCAGGTCGGGGAGGGCGTCACCGAGATGTCGGCCGGCGACGAGGTGCTCGGCTTCTCCCAGCTCAACGCCTACGCCGAGTACATCGTGGTCCCCGCCTCCGCTGTGGCGGCCAAGCCGGACCCGGTGCCCTGGGAGGTGGCGGGCGCGCTGACCGCCGCCGTGCAGACGGCCGAGCTGGCGCTCGACGGGCTGGCGGTGGCCTCCGGCGACACGCTGCTCATCCACGGCGCGGCCGGCGCGGTGGGCACGGCCGCGGTGCAGATCGCCCTCAGCAGGGGCGCCACCGTGATCGGCACCGCCCGTGAGGTGAACCACGACCACCTGCGCGACCTCGGCGCCGTCCCGGTCGTCTACGGCGACGGGCTGACCGAACGGGTGCGCGCGCTCGCCCCCGGCGGCGTGGACGCGGCGCTCGACGGCGCCGGCGGGGTGGCGGTGCACGTCTCGCTGGAGCTGGTCAAGGATCGCGGGCGCGTCATCACGCTGGTCGAGCACGCCAAGGCCGCCGGCCTCGGCATCGGCGTGGTCCAGGGCGAGCGGTCGGCCGAGCGCCTCGGCCGCTACGCGCGCCTGTACGCGGAAGGCCGGCTGAAGTTCCCGATCCGCCGGACGTACCGGCTGGAGCAGGCGGCCGAGGCGCACCGGGAGATCGAGACCGGCCACGGCCGCGGCAAGATCGCCCTCATCGTCGGCTGAGCGGCCGAGAAGCCGACCGGCGCGCTGAACGGCACGGACCTGCCGGACCCGGCCGGGAAGGCGCCGCCCGCCCACCTACCCTGGCTGGCCGAGAGGCACGTGCGGTGGCTCTTCGGCCGCTCGATGCGGGTGCTGTGGACGGTCGTGGTCGGCGCGGCGCTCGTCACCGTGTTCGGCCGGCCCGATCTGGTCCCGGTCTACCGGGACTTCTTCTGGAGCGACTACATCGGGCTGACGACGCTGGTCAACACGGCGATGTTCTCGGTGGCGATCAGTATGCACGAGCTGATGCACCTGATGGCCGCGCGGTCGCTCCGTCGGGGGGTCGCGGTCGTCAAGCGTGCGCGACCCCCCGCCGACCCGAGCGCCGAGCTGTCCGCCCGCGAGCGGCGGGCGGTGCGGATCTACGCGGTGCTGCTCGTGCCCAGTGCCACGCTCGCCCTCGGTATCTTCGCGCTCTACACCCTGCCGATCATCGTCAGCTCACTGATCCAGGCGCTGGTCGCCGTCTGGGGTGGCCTGAACGGCGGCTCCGTGCTGCTGGGCGTCGACGGCGGTCTCTTCCTGCTCGTCGAGGGCGGCATTCAGCGTGATCTGGCGTGGAACCCTGGGCGTTCACGCCCGGGAGGAAACGACAGCGCGGGAGGGCCGCCAAGGCCCGAGCGGTGCGGTGACCGGTAGGCCGTGGAGCGGCTCAGCCCGGGCGTTCTTCGTTTCCTATCCCGGTGGCATGGGGTTGGCGATAATGTGTTCGAGGTGAAGCTGGTGGTGCAGGTGAAGCTGCTGCCGACGCCTGAGCAGGCGGCGGCGCTGGAGGCGACGTTGCGCGCGGTCAACGACGCGGCCACCTGGGTCTCGCAGCTCGCCCACGACCGGCGGGTGTTTCGCAACTACGATCTGCGCAGGCACGTCTACGGGCAGGTCAAGGACAGGTACGGGCTGGCGGCCCAGGCCGCGCAGCACGTCATCAAGAAGGTCGCCGACGCCTACACCACCCTGCACGCCCATGTCCGCAACGGCCATCTGGGCAGGCCCGGCTCCGTCCGGCGTGAGCGGGTGCTGGCCCGGCCGATCGTCTTTCGCCCGGGCGCGGCCCAG